>NZ_VLJG01000013.1:0-89859 GCF_007829415.1 Aminobacter sp. J44
ATCGAGGGTGTCCTTGGAGACGTCGCAGCCGATGAAGTTTGGGTGTAAGGTCATGGGGCCTGTTCCTGTGGTGCGAGGTCTGGGTAAGCAGCCTCGTGCAACTGTTCAGGTTCAAAGCAGCACTGCGGGAAGGGGCCAGGCCATGCCACGGTCTGCTTTCCCAAGCGGAGGCGACCAGGATSCCMKCGGCCTCCTTCCCGCAACCATTCTACACCTCCGCAAACACACAGGACCCCCGGGTCGAGCCCGAGGGTGACGAGGGAAAAAAGTTTCGGAACAGGTCTGCGGCGTTGGCGCGTTCCATCAGGTAGTTTAGCGGGTGAGAACTTGATAAGGGTTTGGGGCCTTCCCTGCTCCGTCACTCGCGGGCTGCGGTAGCCGATCCCGCAACGCTGGCACGCTGCCGAAGCGTTCCGGCATGGACCCTCGGGTCAAGCCCGAGGGTGACGATAGGAAGAATGTTTCGGAACAAGTCGGCAGCGTCGGCGCGTCCCAATGGGCGTTCGGGAGTCAAGGGGTTAGAGGCTCCCGACCGAAACTACATTTGCGGCTTCTCCCCCGCTGCGTCAGATGAGGGTTGCAGCTCCTCCCCGCTCGTCACCCTCGGGCTTGACACGAGGGCCCATGCCTGAAGGGCAAAGGTGAACCGGCGGGGCAGGTATGACCGCGGTGCGGCGGCGTTTTCGGGATCGCGACCCGAAGCTCGCGGATTGCCGCTGCGCCGGCATAACGGCTTTTCAGGCCACGTCACTACCCCTCGTCACGCCGCCTCGCCGAATGCCGAGGCGCCCTGATCGGCGCGGGAGGCAAGGGCGCGCATGCCGGCGAAGAGCTCGCGGCCGAAACCGAAGCTGTTGCCGGAAAGGTCAGCGACGACAGGCTCGCGTGCGGAAAATTCGGCCTCGTTGACCATGACTTCCAGCGTGCCGGCTTCCGCGTCGAGACGGATGATGTCGCCGTTTCGGATGCGCGCGATGGGGCCGCCGTCGAGCGCCTCGGGCGTGACGTGGATCGCCGCAGGGACCTTGCCGGAGGCGCCCGACATGCGCCCATCGGTGACGAGCGCGACCTTGAGGCCGCGATCCTGGAGTACGCCGAGCACCGTGGTGAGGCGGTGCAGCTCTGGCATGCCGTTCGCCTTCGGGCCCTGGAAGCGCACCACCGCGACGAAGTCGCTGGTAAGCTCGCCCGCCTTGAAGGCGGCGTTGAGCTCTTCCTGGCTATGGAAAACGCGGGCAGGCGCCTCGATGATGCGGCGCTCCGGCTTCACGGCCGAGGTCTTGATGATCGCGGCGCCCAGATTGCCCCTGAGCACCTTGAGGCCGCCTGTCGGCTGGAACGGCGCGCTGGCGGTCGCAAGCACCTTCGGATCGCCGCTGACAGCAGGTGCCGGCACGCGGGCGACGGTGCCGTCGTCGGCAAGGTGCGGCTCGATCGTGTAGGCGCGCAGGCCATCGCCCCAGACGGTCTTCACGTCCTCGTGCAGGTAACCCGCGTCGAGCAATTCGCGGATCAGGAAGCCCATGCCGCCGGCCGCGTGGAAGTGGTTCACGTCGGCAAGGCCGTTCGGATAGACGCGCGCCAGCAGCGGCACGACGTCGGAGAGATCAGAAATGTCCTGCCAGGTCAGCCGGATGCCAGCAGCAGCCGCCATCGCGATCAGGTGGATGGTGTGGTTGGTCGAGCCGCCGGTGGCATGAAGGCCGACGACGCCGTTGACGATCGAGCGCTCGTCGATCATGCGACCGACAGGCGTGAACTCGTTGCCGAGCGCAGTGATCGCGAGCGCGCGCTTTGCCGCCTCGCGGGTGAGCGCATCGCGCAGAGTCGTGTTCGGGTTGACGAAGGACGAGCCCGGCGTGTGCAGGCCCATGATCTCCATCAGCATCTGGTTGGAGTTGGCCGTGCCGTAGAAGGTGCAGGTGCCGGGGCCGTGATAGGACTTCGACTCGGCCTCGAGCAGCTCGGCGCGTCCGACCTTGCCCTCGGCGTAAAGCTGGCGCACGCGCGCCTTCTCGTCGTTCGGCAGGCCGGAGGTCATCGGCCCGGCGGGGATAAACACGGCAGGGAGGTGGCCGAAGGTGAGCGCGGCAATGACGAGGCCCGGCACGATCTTGTCACACACGCCGAGGAAGACGGCCGCGTCGAACATGTTGTGCGACAGGCCGACAGCCGCCGCCATCGCGATCACGTCGCGCGAGAACAGCGACAGCTCCATGCCGGGCATGCCCTGGGTGACGCCGTCGCACATTGCGGGCACGCCGCCCGCGACCTGCGCGACGCCGCCGGCTTCCGCGGCTGCCTGCTTGATCAGCGCCGGGAAGGTCTCGAACGGCTGGTGCGCCGAGAGCATGTCGTTGTAAGCGGTGATGATGCCGAGGTTGGGCACGCGGTCGGCGGCAAGCAGCGCCTTGTCAACGGCGCCGCAGGCGGCAAAGCCGTGGGCGAGGTTGCCGCATGAAAGGGTGGTGCGATGCGGGCCCTGCTCGATCGCGGCGTCGATGCGCGCAAGATAGGCTTCACGCGTTGGCTTCGAGCGCTCGGCAATGCGGGCCGTGATCGCTGCGATTTCCTGTCTGACTGTCATGGCGTCACCGATTGCTCAGCCGGCCCAGTAGACCGGCAAGGGTTCCCGTGCGTGCCTCAGGACGGCGCTGACCGGGAGTTCCGATCCCGGCTGCATTGCCGCGTCCAGCACGCTGCGCTTTTCCTCCCCTTCGATATGCAATGCGACGAAGCCGGCATCGATCAGCCGGGCAAGCGGCAATGTCAGGCGCGGCTCTCCTCCCGCGACCGTGTCGACCGCTTCCACTAGCGTCGGACGCGCCGGGTCGAGCAGGGTGGCAAGGTTTGGCGCGTCCGGAAAGAACGATGCCGTGTGGCCATCCGTGCCCATGCCGAGGATCGCGACGTCGAGTGGCCAATTTTGGACGACGAGGTCCTCGGATGCCTGATGCGCGGCAGAATTGGCGTCGCGCGCATTGTGGTAGAGGCCGATGAAGCGGGCCGCCGCCGCCTCGTTCTGCAAAAGGTTGTTGCGCACCAGCGAGGCGTTGGAACGGTCGGACGCTTCATCGACGAAACGCTCGTCGACGAGGGTGACGGTCACCTTCGCCCAGTCGAGCGGCTTGCGCGACAGCGCCGCGAAGAACTTCTTCGGCGTCGAACCGCCCGAGACGGCGATGAACGCGCTGCCGCGCGTGGCGATGGCCTCGCCGAGCTTCGCGGCCACGGTCGAGGCGAGTGCCTCGGCGAGCGCCGCGGAATCCGGATAGGTCTGCCAGTTCACCTGCATCTCAGACACTCTCATGCCAGGTGCGGCCGTCGCGCTCGATCAGCGCGATCGACGAGGAGGGGCCCCAGGTGCCGGCGGTGTAGCCCTGCGCACTCTGCTGGTTGGTCGCCCAGGCAGCGTGGATTGGATCGATCCACTCCCACGCAGCCTCAATCTCGTCGCGGCGCATGAACAGCGTCTGGTTGCCGCGCACGACGTCCATGATCAGGCGCTCATAGGCATCCGGATTGCGGACCTCGAAGGCGTCGGCAAAGCTCATGTCGAGCGGGACGTGACGCAGGCGCATGCCGCCCGGGCCCGGATCCTTGATCATGATCCACTGCTTGACGCCTTCGTCCGGCTGCAGGCGGATGACCAGCTGGTTGGCCTGCATCACCCCGGCGCTTTCCGGAAAGAGCAGGTGCGGCACCGGCTTGAACTGGATGCAGATTTCCGAGACGCGCTCGGCAAGTCGCTTGCCAGTACGCAGGTAGAACGGAACGCCCGCCCAGCGCCAGTTGCCCACTTCGGCTTTGATGGCGACGAAGGTTTCGGTGTCGCTGGGGGCGCCGAGCTCCTCGGCATATCCCTTAACGACGCCGCTCGCCGAAGCGCCGGCGCGGTACTGGCCGCGCACGGTGAGCTTGGCTGCGTCACGCTCGGAGATGCGGCGCAGCGAGCGCAGGATCTTCAGCTTCTCGTCGCGCACCGCATCGGCATCCATCGATGACGGCGGCTCCATGGCCGTGAGGCAGAGCAGCTGCAGCATGTGGTTCTGCACCATGTCGCGCAGCGCACCAGCCTTGTCGTAGTAGCTGACGCGGTCCTCCAGGCCGACGGTCTCGGCGACGGTGATCTGCACGTGGTCGATATGCGCCGAGTTCCACAGCGGCTCGTAGAGCGCGTTGGCAAAGCGCAGCGCCATCAGGTTCTGCACCGTCTCCTTGCCGAGATAATGGTCGATGCGGAAGATCTGGTGCTCGCTGAAGACGCTGCCGATGGCGTCGTTCAGCTGCTTGGCGGTCTCAAGGTCGCGGCCGATCGGCTTTTCGACGACGATGCGGACATTGCCCCGGTTGAGTTCGTGCGCGGCAAGGTTCTTCGCGATGTCGCCGAACAGGCTTGGCGCGACGGCCAGGTAGAATACCCGAACAGCTTCGCTGGTGCCGAGCGCCTGCTTGAGATTGTCGAAACCCTCGCCGCTCCTGGCGTCGACCTGCTGGTAGCTCAGCCTTGCGAGGAAGGATTCGAGCTGGCCATTGTCGATCTCTTCCTTCTTCACGAAGGAAGTGATGGCGGTGCGGGCAAAATCCCTGTAGGCGTCGTCGCTGAGCGGCGAGCGCGAAGCGCCGATGATCCGGGTCGGTTCCTGGAACTGGCCTGCCATCTGGCGCTGGTAAAGGGCCGGCAGCAGCTTACGTTCGGCGAGGTCTCCGGTACCGCCGAAGATGACGAAGTCGAACGGGTCGACGGGGATGATCTGGCTGCTCATGTAGGTCGTGAATCCTGCTTCCGCATTTGCACTGCGGTATAATCTAATCGATTTAATAAGGCCAGAGCCAATTGCCTGAGCGCCTTAGGTCCCGGTCTTTTTCTTGACACTACGGCGTGCGCTGGTTTTGTCACGAGTAAGAACTGGTCCATGGTCCGCCGGCTTTCAAGCCGCTATGGGCAGGGACAACGGGAGGATATTGGCATGAGTACAGCCCTTTCGCAGACCGTCGCCGAAGGCGTGGCCTTCATGAACCTCATCGACGGCAAGCCGGTCGACGCATTGTCCGGCGAGCGAATCGACGTCGTCTGCCCGTCCGACGGCAAGGTGTTTTCCTCGATCCCGGCCTCCGGTGCCGCAGACGTCGACCGCGCGGTGAAAGCCGCGCACAAGGCGTTCTATGAAGGCCCGTGGAGCAAGATGCCCGCGGTTGAGCGCGGCCGGTGCCTGACGCGGCTTTTCCATCTGGTCGAGAAGCACGGCGACGAGCTCGCGGCACTCGAATCCCGCGATACCGGCAAGCCGGTGCGCCAGGGCAAGGCAGACGTCGTAGCCACCATGCGCTACTACGAGTTCTATGGGGGCGCGGGCGACAAGATCCACGGTGACACGATACCGTTCCTAGATGGCTATACGGCGCTGACGCTGCGCGAGCCCCACGGCGTCGTCGCCGGTATCATCCCCTGGAACTACCCGATGCAGATTCTGGCGCGCGTTGCGGGCGCGGCACTTGCGATGGGCAATACGCTGGTGGTGAAGCCAGCCGAGGATGCCTCGCTGACGGCGATCCGCATCGCGCAGCTGGCGCTCGAAGCCGGTGTGCCGGAGGGCGTGTTCAACGTTATTACCGGCTATGGCCGCGACGCGGGCGCGGCGCTTTCCTCGCATCCGCTCGTCGATTACGTCACCTTTACCGGATCGACCGTGACCGGCACGGCGATCCAGCAGGCAGCTGCGGTCAACAACCGCGGGACGACGATGGAGCTCGGCGGCAAGTCGGCGCAGATCGTCTTTGCCGATGCAGACATCGAGGCGGCGCTGCCGGTGCTCGTCAATGCGATCATCCAGAACGCCGGCCAGACCTGCTCGGCGGGCAGCCGCGTGCTGATCGAAAAGCCGATCTACGAAAAGGTCGCCTCGGCGCTGGCCGACCGCTTCTCGAAGTTGATCGCCGGTCCGCATGAGGCCGATCTCGACCTTGGCCCGCTCATCAACGCCAAGCAGCGCGACCGCGTCGCCGGCATGGTGAATGCCGCGCGCGAGGCCGGCATTGCGGTGCTCGCCGAAGGCTCAATCCATCCGGATGCGCCGGAAGGCGGCTTCTACCACCCGGCGGTGTTGTTCGGCTCGGTCGACCCGAACGCGACAATCGCGCAGGAGGAAGTGTTCGGGCCGGTGCTGTCGCTGTTCTCGTTCGAGGGCGAGGAGGAGGCCGTTCGCCTTGCCAACGGCACCGACTACGGCCTCGTCGCCGGTGTGTGGACGAAGGACGGCTCGCGCCAGCACCGCGTCGCCAAGCGCGTGCGCGCGGGACAGGTCTTCGTCAACGGCTACGGCGCGGGCGGCGGCATCGAACTGCCGTTCGGCGGCTTCAAGAAGTCCGGCTTCGGGCGCGAGAAGGGTTTTGAAGCACTCTATGACATGAGCGCGACCAAGACGGTCGTGTTCAACCACGGCTAGGGGGAATTAATGGCACGTCTGAAAGACAAGGTTGCGATCGTCACTGGTGGTGCGTCCGGCTTCGGAGAGGGGATCGCCAAGCGTTTTGCCGAAGAGGGCGCGAAGGTGGTGGTGGCGGACCTCAACGCCAGGGGCGCGGAACGCGTGGCCGAGGAAATCGGCGAGAATGCCGTCTGGGTGCAGACCGACGTGTCCATGAAGTCCGAGATCGACGAGATGGTCGCCAAGGCGATGGACGCCTTCGGCCGCATCGACATCATGGTCAACAATGCCGGTTTCACGCACCGCAACGGCGACCTGCTGGGCGTCAGCGAGGACACCTTCGACCTCATCAATGCCGTCAACATGAAGGCGATCTACTACTCAACGCTGGCGGTGGTGCCGATCCTGGAAAAGCAGGGCGGCGGTTCGATCATCAGCACGGCGTCGACGGCGGGCCTGCGACCGCGTCCGGGGCTGACCTGGTACAACGCCTCCAAGGGCTGGGTGATCACCGCCACCAAGTCGATGGCGGTGGAGCTCGCCCCGAAGAACATTCGCGTCAACTGCCTCTGCCCGGTGGCGGGCGAGACCGGCATGCTGGCGCAGTTCATGGGCGCCGACACGCCGGAGCTTCGCGAGAAGTTCAGGTCGTCGATCCCGCTAGGCCGTCTGTCGACCCCGCTCGACATTGCAAACGCTGCGCTGTGGCTGGCCTCGGAAGAAGCGGCGTTCATCACTGGCGTTGCGCTCGAGGTCGACGGCGGCCGCTGCATCTAAACTTGCAAGATTGCGATGGGCCGTGCCTGCGGGCGTGGCCCATTTTTCTCAGAACCTGTCGCGCAGGGCGTACCAGTTGAGCGCTAGGAAAAGCAGCGGCGTGCGCAGCTTCGTGCCGCCGGGGAATGGCGGGATCTTCAGTTCCTCGAAAAGTTTCAGCCGCTCGCGGTTGCCCAGCACCGTCTCGGCGAACAGCTTGCCGACGAAGTTCGACAGCATCACGCCGTGGCCCGAATAGCCGCCGACCGAGATGACGTTCGGCATCACCTCACGCACGAACGGCGTGCGCGGCATCGTGATGCCGACATAGCCGCCCCAGGTGTGAGTGAGCTCGACGTCCTTGAGCTGCGGATAGACCTCGATGATCTGCCGCCGGATCGGCCCGTGCAGGTCCTTCGGATCGCCCGGCGCGTAGATCTCGCGGCCGCCGAACAGCAGCCGCCCGTCCTTCGAGCGGCGGAAGTAGCGGACGACGAAGCGTGAGTCGTCGACGGATTCGAAGCCCGGCAGGATCGGACTGTCGTCGCCGAGCGGCGGCGTCGCGCCGATGAAGGAGCCGATCGGCATCACATGCGCGGAGGTGATCGGCTCGAGCTTCTCGTTGTAGGCGTTGACGGCGATCAGCGCCTTTGACGCAGCGATGGTGCCGCGCGCGGTCGTCACGCGCACCTTGCCGCCCTGCGAAGTGATACCGTTGGCACGCGTCTTTTCATGCAGCCGCGCGCCGGCCGCCGCGGCCACCTCGGCCGTTCCGACGAGCAGCTTCAGCGGGTGGATATGGCCGGTGCCGGTGTCGCGAATGCCGCCATAGTAGTGGGTCGAGCCCAGCCGCTCCGCCGTCTCCTTCTGGTCCATGAAGGAAATGTGCGGGTAGCCGTAGCGCGTCGCCATGACTTCGGCATGCTCGCGGTAGTGGCGCACGTAGCGCGGCTTGTGCGCGACCGAAAGCTGGCCCGGCATGAAGTCGATATCGATGCCGTTGCTCTGCGCAAAGGAGAGGAGGTGCGACTTGGCTTCCTCAGCAAGGTCGAACAACGCCTTGGCGCGGGTAAAGCCGAGCGCGGCTTCCGTATCCTCGGCCCATTCGCGCTGGCCGGTGCCCATCTGACCACCATTGCGGCCCGACGCGCCGTCGCCGAAGCGATGTTCCTCGATGAGGACGACACTTGTGCCGGCTCTGGCGAGATGAGCAGCCGCGGACAGTCCGGTAAACCCGCCACCGATGATGACGACGTCAGCGGTCACATCGCCGTCGAGCGGCGGATATTCCGGCCGCTCGCCGACGGTGTCCTCGTACCAGGAATAGCCGGGCGAGATTGGGGAGAGGTACTTGGGTGAATGGGACATTAGGTGCTTCGGGGCTTAGGTGAATAAGTGAGTAGGTGCTTAGGGACTTATGTAATTAGGTAGCTAGGGCTGATCGGGCACGAGTTTCCAGATCAGAAGTCGTAGTAGCTTGCCGACACTTTCCGTTTGGGCCAGCAGCGGCTCAATTTCGGCCTCAGGAGCAATTTCGACGCGGACAGCGAGCAGCACGTGTGTCTCCAGTTCCTTCAGCGATCCCTGCGCAATGCGGAGGAACTGGACGTAGGAACCGCGGTTCCCCCGTCCAAAGCCCTCGGCAATGTTGGCCGGAACTGAAGCTGCTGCTCGCCGGGCCTGGCTGGTCAGGCCGTACAGTTCTTCCTTCGGCCAGCGGGCAGTGAGGCGGTAGGTGTCGGCGGCGAGCTGCATGGCCTGCTGCCAGACCAGAAGATCCTTGTATGACCTGATCTTCTCGACGCTTCCAGCCACTCCCTAACGCCCCTAGCCCCCTAAGCCCCTACTCCCCTAAATCATCACACGTTCAGCAGCAGATACTCTCTCTCCCAGGGGCTGATGACCTCCATGAAGGTCTCGAACTCGGCCTTCTTGATCGCGGCGTAGGTGGTGACGAACGAGTCGCCGAGGATTTCACGCAGCGTCGTGTCCTTCTCGAACAGTTCGACCGCTTCGAGCAGGCCGCGCGGCAGGTCGATGGCGTCCTCGTTGGCGGCTGACTGCACCGGCTGGTCGCAGGCCTCGTTCAGCACCATGCCGATCAGGCCGCAGGCGAGCGATGCCGCGAGCGCCAGATACGGATTGGCGTCCGACGACGGGATGCGGTTTTCGACGCGGCGCGCGGCCGGGTCCGAACGCGGCACGCGGAAGGCGACCGTGCGGTTGTCGTAGCCCCACTTGGTGTTGACCGGTGCCGATGCTGCCTGGGTGAGGCGGCGGTAGGAGTTCACGTACGGAGCCAGCATCACCAGCGCATTCGGGATATGCTTCTGCATGCCGCCGATGAAGTTGCGGAATTCGTCGGTTTCCTCGCCGTTCCGGCCGGTGAAGATGTTCTGGCCCGTCTTGATGTCGACGATCGACTGGTGAATGTGCATCGCCGAACCGGGCTGGCCCTGAATGGGCTTTGCCATGAAGGTCGCGTAGGTGCCGTGCTTCAGCGCCGCTTCGCGGATCGTGCGCTTGAACATGAATACCTGGTCGGCGAGCTCGATCGGGTCGCCATGGCGTAGGTTGATCTCGAGCTGTCCGGCGCCTTCTTCATGGATGAGCGTGTCGATCTCGAGGCCCTGGCCTTCCGAGAAGTGGTAGATGTCGTCGATCAGTTCGTCGAACTCGTTGACGCCGGCGATGGAATAGCCCTGTCCGCCACCGATGGCGCGACCGCTGCGTCCCACTGGCGGCTCCAGCGGATAGTCCGGGTCGGGGTTCATGCGCACGAGATAGAATTCAATCTCCGGCGCGACGACCGGCTTCAGGCCGCGCTTTGCATAGGCATCGACTACGCGGCGCAGCACATTGCGCGGCGTAAATTCGACGAAGCGGCCGTCCTGGTGGACGAGGTCGCAGATCACTTGCGCGGTCGGGTCCGTCTCCCACGGCACTACCGACAGCGTCGACAGGTCCGGCATCAGCTTCAGGTCGCCGTCGTCTTCCGGATAGACGAAGCCGTCGCCATCCTCCGGATAGCGGCCGGAGATCGTGGTCATAAAGACCGCCGAAGGAAGCGCCAGCGAGGTATTGGAGGTGAACTTCTTCGTCGGCATCATCTTGCCGCGGGCCACACCGGCCTGATCGGGCGTGATGCACTCGATGTCTTCGATGCCCCGCCATTCAAGCCAGGACGAGGCTTCCTGCCAGTTCTTCACGCCTCGCTGCTTTTCGACGAATTCCGGGACGCGCGGACGGGCACCGCGATTTGAGGAGCGGATTTCCTTTTTCTTGACTGACATCAATCACCAATAGAGTTGGAATGATGCGACTATAAACGCGGCATGCGAGGAAAGGGAAGGGTGACAAACCGCGCTACTGGAAGTCAAAAGCGCTCAGTCCCGTCACCATTTCATCAAGCCCCAACGGTCGCGTCACCGGCGGTTCCGCGCGGGCAAGGCAGCCGACACGCTCGCACAGCCGGCAGGCCGGGCCGATCGGCGTTGGCGGCGAAGCAAAGGGCAGGGCGGCGGCATAGACGATTTCGTCGCAGTGCTCGATCTCGCAGCCGATCAGGATCGCGGTGCGGCGCGGCCGCTCGTTGAACGCGCCCTGCGGGCCTTCGAGGGTGCGGGCGATGGTAAGGAACTTCCCTCCGTCCGGCATCTCGACCACCTCGACCAGCACCTGGCCCGGCTGGGCAAAGGCAGCATGCACGGCGAGCTTCGGGCAGCCGCCGCCGAAGCGGCCATGCGGAAAGCCCTCCGCGCCGGCGCGGCGAAAGCGGTTGCCGGCATTGTCGACCTCCTGCATGAAGAACGGAACGCCGGACGCGCCCTTGCGCTGCAGGGTCGTCAGCCGGTTCGCGGCCTGTTCGAACGAGACGCCGAAGCGCGAGCGCAGCACGTCGATGTCGTAGCGGGCGCGCTGGGCAGCGGAGAGGAACGGCTGGTAGGGCATCATCAGCGCATGCGCGGCGTAGCGGGCGAGCTCGAAGCGGGCGAGGCGCCGTGCTTCATCGCTCGATAGCTTCAGCGCCTTGAGTTCGGCGGCGATCGCCACCTGCATGCGGATGAGGCACGCTTCCATCGCTACTTCGCGCAGCTGATCGAACGGCGACAGCCGCTCGGAGATGAACAGGCGCTGCGAGTGGCGGTCATAGCGGCGACGCCAGTTCGGCATTGTGGCGACTGGGAGCGTGCGCACGACGATGCCGTATTCGCGCTTCAGCCATTCTTTCAGCGCGCCGAACAAATCATCGCCCGGATCGAGCAGCTGGACGAAGGCCTCGGCCTCTTCCTCGATCGACTGGAAATAGTTGGGCCGGCGCTCGAACGTCTCGCGCACCTCGTCGACCGGCAGCCGCGCCGAGATCAGCGACGTCGCGCGGCCCTCGCGCGCAAGCATTTCGGAGAGGTCCGACAGCCGCTCGGCCTGCTCCTTGTAGGCGCGAAAGAGCTTCACCATCGCCGCCGCCGCATTGGGTGCCGAGTCGGCCACCTCGATCAGCTCCTGGTCGCCGGGTAGTTCGCCGACCAGGAGGGGATCGGCGAACACCTCGCGCAGCGCCGTGACCGTGCCGCCAGCCTCGCCCTGCAGCTCCTCGGGTTCGACGCCGTAGACGGAGGAGAGTTTCAGCAGCAGCTGCACGGTGAGCGGCCGCTGGTTGCGCTCGATGAGGTTGAGATAAGAGGGCGAGATGCCCAGCCCCTCGGCCATCGCCGTCTGGGTCAGCCCCTTGGCGAGGCGCACGCGGCGGATGCGGGGGCCCGCGAAGATCTTCTGCTCGGCCATAACGACGCCTTTTGTATGAGCGTTTTACAGCTGCGGCTGATGCTCATGTTTTACAGTTTTCACAAATTTACAACCGGCATCTGTGAACCGCAATACAAGTTCACCCGAATTTTCGGAGCCGAGATCGCATTTTCCTCGTTGGTTTTCGCACCGCAATGTAAATCAAGGCACGAGAGAGACGCGGGCAAGGGCGCTTCCGACGACGAACGCCAGCGACGGAGTAATTTCATCATGACTGATTTTTACAACTTGATCCCGGGTGCAGCTGAAGGCCGCTTCGACGGCATCGAGCGGCCGTACACGCCGGCGGATGTCGAGCGGCTGCGCGGCTCGGTCCAGATCAAGTACACGCTCGCGGAGCAGGGGGCGAACCGCCTGTGGAAGCTCATTCACGAGGAAGATTTCGTCAACGCGCTGGGCGCCCTGTCGGGCAACCAGGCGATGCAGATGGTTCGCGCCGGCCTCAAGGCGATCTATCTCTCCGGCTGGCAGGTCGCTGCTGACGCCAACACCGCGTCGGCGATGTATCCGGACCAGTCGCTCTATCCGGCGAACGCGGCTCCTGAGCTGGCGAAGCGCATCAACCGCACCCTGCAGCGCGCAGACCAGATCGAGGTTTCGGAGGGCAAGGGCCTGTCGGTCGAGACCTGGTTCGCGCCAATCGTCGCCGACGCGGAGGCCGGCTTCGGCGGCCCGCTGAATGCCTTTGAGATCATGAAGGCCTTCATCGAGGCCGGTGCCGCTGGCGTTCACTTCGAGGACCAGCTGGCTTCGGAAAAGAAGTGCGGCCACCTCGGTGGCAAGGTGCTGATCCCGACCGCGGCGCACATCCGCAACCTCAACGCGGCGCGTCTTGCGGCTGATGTGATGGGTGTGCCGACGCTGATCATTGCGCGCACCGATGCGGAAGCGGCGAAGCTGCTGACCTCGGACATCGATGAGCGCGACCGTCCGTTCGTGGACTACGATGCCGGCCGCACGGTCGAAGGCTTCTACCAGGTGAAGAACGGTCTCGAGCCGTGCATCGCCCGCGCCATCGCCTACGCGCCGCACTGCGACATGATCTGGATGGAGACCGGCAAGCCGGATCTCGAGCAGGCGCGCAAGTTCGCCGAGGCCGTGCACAAGGTGCATCCGGGCAAGAAGCTCGCCTACAACTGCTCGCCGTCGTTCAACTGGAAGAAGAACCTCGACGACGCGACGATCGCCAAGTTCCAGCGGGAGCTGGGCGCGATGGGCTACAAGTTCCAGTTCATCACGCTCGCCGGCTTCCACCAGCTGAACTATGGCATGTTCGAGCTGGCCAAGGGCTACAAGGAGCGCCAGATGGCGGCCTACTCCGAACTGCAGGAAGCCGAGTTCGCGGCCGAGGCCTATGGCTACACCGCGACCAAGCACCAGCGCGAGGTTGGCACCGGCTACTTCGACGCCGTTTCGCTCGCCATCACCGGCGGTCAGTCCTCGACCACGGCGATGAAGGAATCCACCGAACACGAACAGTTCCGCCCGGCGGCGGAGTAACAAGCTCCAGGAAGGAGAGCATCATGAACACGACACCCAGGACACGCGTCAGGGAAAGGGCGGAGGAACAGGCCTCGGCCATGAACGAGGACCAGCAGGTGGTCATCCGCATGGTGGCAAACGACCTCCATCGCCTGAACCAGTCGGTGATGAAGGCGGTGGAAGCCGGGGTGTCCGTCGAGCTGGTGCGCTCCGCCCGTCATCACAGCGGCGAAGGCAACTGGGGAGATCTTCTGATCCCGGTGATCGTAACCCAATCGCGCAACGCGGCCTGAAAACGGCCTGTGCACATGCGTCCCGGCACCATTGCCGGCAGGTAGGGTATGAGGAGCACCCAAGGAGCGGCATGTCATCCATGCTGCTCTTGCCTGTTTATTGTTAAGTAATGTTCATATTCGCAAATACGAACGGTTGACTTTACGTCACCCGTGAAAACAATGCCGCCATTCCGTCTGAGTAGAATCCCAATCACGATTTCAGAAGAAGTGGTGGCAGTCTCATGCCGAACCAAAACATGGCGGGTTCCGATATAAAGGAACCGCGTTTTCCTCTGCCAGATACGAAGCTCGCGCTTATCGTCGGGTCTTCGCGGGTAAATCAGATCGTCGTCGCCAAGATCGCCGAGCGCGCGGGTCTGAAAGTACTGAGCGAATCACCTGACAAGGCGCGGCTTGTTCTTCCGGCAAAGGAGCCAGGCTTCGTCATAATTGACGCCGGTCAAGACGAAAAGGAATGGGAGCATCTTCTGACCCCGCTGGCCGAACGCCGGCGCGAGCGAGCACAAAAGCTTCCCTATGTGATCATCCTCTGCACCTCGCCGCACTGTCCGCGCGCCGCGGACAATGACACCATCTTCGACGCCGTCGTGGTGAAGCCGATCACGCCCGAACGCCTGCAGCCCGTCATCGAGAGCCTCCTCGTCCGCATTTCCGACTAAGCGGGCGAGTGGCCCGCAGCAGGGAATTTTCGGCCCCGTCGCGTGTGCCAATCCGCCGGTCGCTTTTGGACCACCAAGGCGACCGTGGAACTCGCTAGCGATCGTCCCGATAGTTCTCGATCCGGGCCCCTCCGATGACCAGCGTAGTCTCCCCGACACCGGCGCCTGCCACTCAGGATGAGCGGCTGGGGTTCGTCCTCGTCTTCCTTTCGGCGTTGTGCTGGAGCTTCGGCGGCACGGTGGCTCGCTTCATCGAGACGGGTGACTCCTGGACCGTGATCTTCTGGCGCTCTTTCTGGGCTGCTTCCTTCCTGTTCGGCTTCATGGTCTGGCGCGACGGTCTGCGCGGCACGCTCAGCCTGTTTCGCGGCATGGGGCTCGTCGGCGTCGCGGTGGCGGCGTGCCTTGCCGTCTGCACTTCCTCGTTCGTGGTGGCGCTTGGCCATACCACGGTCGCCAACATCCTTCTCATCCAGGCTGGCACACCGCTGGTTGCCGCGCTGCTCTCGTTCATTTTCCTTGGCGAGCGTATCTCGCTTTCGACCTGGATCGCGATCTTCGCCGTGATCTTCGGCGTTGGCGTCATGGTATCGGACTCGCTCGGCTCCGACACTTCGCTGATCGGCAACGGGCTTGCGGTCCTGATCGTCATCATGTTCGCCATCGTGACCGTGCTGACGCGCCGCTTCTCCAACGTGCGCATGACCCCGGCGATGTGCCTCGGAACGGCGCTGGCGGGCGCGTTTGCAGCGAGCCAGGCGTCAGGACTTGCGGTATCCGGCCAGGACATGGGCTTCCTGTTCGCCTTCGGCGCGGTGACGCTTGGCCTCGGCCTTGCCCTGTTCGCCACGGGCGCGCGCATGATCGCTGCCTCCTATGCCGCGCTGCTTGGCACCTTCGAGACGCTGCTTGGTCCCGTGTGGGTCTGGCTGGTCCATGGCGAGGTGCCGGCGACGCGCACGCTGATCGGCGGCGCGATCGTGCTCGGCGCACTCATGTCGCATATCCTGCTTCAGTTCGCGCGAATGTCTCGTCCGCAACGTCCCGGCGTAACCGGTATTGCGGGGCCGAAGTAGCAAAGGTTTGCCCCGTTGACAGCCGCAAGACGCACGGGCACCCTGCTATAATCGGCAACAACGATACAGGTTTATCTTGCGAGAAACTTTAGCTGGGGCTCCTGGAAGCGGGAGTCTGAAACTTGCGGAAATAGAGAGAAAAGCCCCTGAACTAGAAAATACCAAAACCGTCGATCCCGGCGGCTCAAGCGGTCCGGGTATGTGCGAACATGAGCACGAATATCACGCCTTCATGCAGGAACATCCTGACCTTGAGGCGGTAGAATTTCTGCTCGTTGACCCGAACGGGGTCATGCGGGGGAAATGGGCGCCCGCAGACGCGCTCAAGAAGGCCTTCCGGGAGGGCGTTAATTTCCCGATGTCGCTGCATGGCCTCGACGTCTGGGGCCGCGAAGTTACCGAAACAGGGCTTCATATCGAGACTGGCGACCAGGACGGCTACTGCCGTGCCACGCGAGACACCCTCGCCATCGTTCCCTGGGCCAAGCGCAAGACTGCTCAGGTCCTTCTCCAGACCTTCACGCCCGAGGGCGAGCCGTTCCTGGCCGACCCGCGCCAGGTGCTCAAGAAGAAGGTTGCCGAGGTGAACGCCAAGGGTTTTTACCCGGTCGTCGCCTTCGAGCTCGAATTTTATCTCCTCGATCCGGAAACCGACTGGGACGACGGCATGCCGGCGCCGGTGGGCGCGATGGCAGGCCCGGACCGGTTGCGCATGTACGGCCTCGACGATCTCGCCGAGCATGCCGACCTGTTCGAGATGATCCGCGACGCGGCCCAGGCGCAAAAACTGCCGATCGACACGATCATCAAGGAGGCGGCTCCCGGCCAGTTCGAGGTCAATCTCAAGCACCGCGCCGATCCGCTCAAGGCGGCCGATGACGTCATCCTGCTGCGCCGCATCGTGATGGGCTGCGCCCGCGCGCATGGGCTGACCGCGACGTTCATGGCGAAGCCTTTCCTGGAATATGCCGGTAACGGCATGCATGTGCACGCTTCGATCCTCGATGCCGAAGGCAAGAACATCTTCGCCGGCAAGGAAGGGCGCCCCGTGCTGGAGTCGGCGGTTGCCGGGCTCCTCAAGACCATGCCGGAGTCGCTGCTTCTCTTCATCAACACGTGGAACGGCTTCCGCCGCATCACCCCCGGCTCGTATGCGCCGACCCGTGCAGTCTGGGCCGAGAACAACCGGTCGGTCGCGCTGCGCATTCCAGTGTCGAACGACGAGAACCGGCGTGTCGAGCACCGCATCGCCGGTGCGGATGCCAACCCCTATCTCGTCATGGCCGCGGTCATCCAGGGCATGATCGAAGGCATCGAGAACAAGCAGGTCCCGCCGCCGCCGATCCAGGGCAATGCCTATGACGACGAAGGCCTGCATCTGCCCGACGACATGGACGAAGCGCTTCAGCTGATGGAGAAGGGAGACTTTGCCGAACGGGCTCTCGGGCCGCTGCTAGCCAAGGTGTACAAGGACCTTAAGCGTGCGGAAATCATGGCATTTTGGGGCGAAATCACTCCGCTGGAACGAACAACTTATCTTTGAAGTTGAATGACGTTTTTCCCGCTTGTCGCACTGCAAAAACGTCAATAGGCTTTCCACAAAATGCAGCGGGAGGGCAGGGTGTCGGCCCGGGGCAAAAACACTTTTCAGAGGAGAACATCATGATCCGCAAAGCGCTGTTGCTTTCGTCGGCTGCACTCGCCGCTGTGGCTTTTTCGGCGGCAGCTCAGGCACAGGACCGCGTCGTCAACGTCTACAACTGGTCCGACTACATCGACGATTCCATCATCAGCGAGTTCCAGGAGAAGACCGGCATCCGCGTCGTCTACGACGTGTTCGATTCCAACGAGCTTCTGGAAACCAAGCTTCTGTCGGGCGGCTCGGGCTATGACGTCGTCGTGCCGACCGGCAACTTCCTCTCGCGCCAGATTCAGGCGGGCGTGTTCCAGAAGCTGCAGAAGGACAAGCTGCCGAACCTCAAGCACATGTGGGACTTCGTCAGCCAGCAGACCGACAAGTACGATCCGGGCGGCGACTACTCGATCAACTACATGTGGGGCACGATCGGTCTGGGCTACAACGTCCAGAAGATGACCGAGATCATGGGCACCGACAAGATCGACTCGTGGGACGTCCTCTTCAAGCCGGAGAACGCGGCGAAGTTCGCCGACTGCGGCGTCTACATGCTGGATTCCCCGAGCGACATGGTGCCGATCGTGCTGCAGTATCTCGGCATCGATCCGAACAGCCATGAGGCCGAGGACCTGGCCAAGGCCGAGGAAGTGCTGCTGTCGATCCGTCCGCACATCCGCAAGTTCCACTCGTCGGAATACATCAACGCGCTCGCCAATGGCGACATCTGCCTGGCCGTCGGCTGGTCGGGTGACGTGCTGCAGGCGCGCGACCGTGCCGCCGAGGCCGACCAGGGCGTGACCGTCGCCTATGTGGCGCCGAAGGAAGGAACCCAGATGTGGTTCGACCAGATGGCGATCCCGGCCGACGCGCCGCACATCGAGGAAGCGCACGAGTTCCTGAACTTCATCATGGAGCCGGAAGTCATCGCCAAGGCGACCAACTACGTCTACTTCGCGAACGGCAACCTCGCCTCGCAGGAATTCATCGACGAGGAAGTCCTCGAAGACACGGCGATCTATCCGGACGACGAGGCGAAGAAGACGCTCTTCACGCACCTGCCGTATGACAGCCGCACGCAGCGTCTGGTGACGCGCCTGTGGACCAAGGTCGTCACCGGCCAGTAAGCAACATAGCGCGGCGCCGGCACAAGCTGCCGGCGCTGCCTTGCCAGCGCAATGATCGGGACGGGGAACCTCGACAATGAAATCGCTTGGTAGCATCCGCAGGAGCTTCGCACCCTGGAATGATCCACAGGCGCGGCCCTACATCTCGTTCCAGAATGTGACCAAGCGTTTTGGCGACTTCACTGCGGTCAACGACCTGTCGCTGGACATCTACGAACGCGAGTTCTTTGCGCTGCTCGGCGCGTCCGGCTGCGGCAAGTCCACGCTGCTGCGCATGCTGGCCGGCTTCGAGACGCCGACTTCGGGTCGCATCCTGCTCGACGGCCAGGACCTTGCCGGCATTCCACCCTACAAGCGGCCGGTCAACATGATGTTCCAGTCCTATGCGCTTTTCCCGCATATGACCGTGGAAGCCAATATCGCCTTCGGCCTCAAGCAGGACGGCATGCCGAAGGCTCAGATTGCCGAACGTGTCGCCGAAATGCTCAAGCTCGTCCGGCTCGAGCAGTTCGCCAAGCGCAAGCCACATCAGCTGTCGGGCGGCCAGCGCCAGCGCGTCGCGCTTGCCCGCTCGGTCGCCAAGCGCCCGAAGGTGCTGCTCCTCGACGAACCCCTCGGCGCGCTCGACAAGAAGCTGCGCGAGGCAACCCAGTTCGAACTCATGGACCTGCAGCAGGATCTGGGCCTTACCTTCGTCGTCGTCACGCACGACCAGGAGGAGGCCATGACCATGGCCGACCGCATCGCCATCATGGACAAGGGCAAGGTGATGCAGGTCGCAACGCCCGCCGAAATCTACGAAGCGCCGAGCTCGCGCTTCGTCGCCGATTTCGTCGGCAGCGTGAACATGCTGGAAGGAACCGTCACCAGCCGCAACGGCAACAGCGTCGTCATCAAGGGTAACAGCGGCGCGCAGATTTCGGTCGAGAACGCCGGCGACGCCGCCCCCGGCGCGGACGTCGCGTTTGCGATCCGTCCGGAAAAGATCAGGGTCACGTCCAAGCGGCCGGAGACCGCCGCCAACGCGATGGAAGGCGAGGTCTGGGATATCGCCTATCTCGGCGACATGACGGTCTACCACATCAAGCTCGGCGACGGTCAGGTCGTGAAGGCGAGCGCGCTTAACAGCGCCCGCGTCAGCGAGGACCCGCTGACCTGGTCCGATCGGGCATGGATTTCCTTCGCGCCGGATGCCGGCGTGGTTCTGACCCGCTAGCCTGGAGTAGATGACATGTCCCAGGCGAGCGCAGTGACCCGACCGGCGAGCGAGGCAAGTGCTTCGCACGGGCCGGGCGGAACCGTCCTGTCGGCTATCCTCAGCCGGCTGGTGATCGTCGTCCCCTATCTCTGGCTGCTGGTCTTCTTCCTCGCGCCCTTCGCGATCGTCTTCAAGATTTCGCTGTCGGAGACGGCGATCTCCATGCCGCCGTATTTCCCGGTGTTCAGCTGGGAGGACGGGCTTTCGGGTTTCTGGGAGAACGTGAAGGAGCTGTCCTTCGCCAACTATCTGTGGCTGGTTGACGATCCGCTCTACTTCAACGCCTACATCTCCAGCGTCGTCATCGCCGCGATCTCGACCTTCCTTGCGTTATTGGTCGGCTATCCGATGGCCTATGCTATGGCGCGCGCGCCGAGCTCGATCCGCATGGTGCTGCTGATGCTGGTCATCCTGCCGTTCTGGACGAGCTTCCTGATCCGCGTCTACGCCTGGATCGGCATCCTCAAGCCGGAGGGCCTCCTCAACCAGTTCCTGATGTGGGCCGGCGTCATCGACTCGCCGCTGCAGATCATGAACACGCACACGGCGATCTACATCGGCATCGTCTATTCGTACCTGCCGTTCATGGTGCTGCCGCTCTACGCTACGCTCGAGAAGATGGACTTCTCGCTGATCGAGGCGGCGCAGGACCTCGGCTGTCCGCCGATCTCCGCCTTCTGGAAGATCACTTTCCCGCTGTCGCTGCCGGGCGTCGTCGCGGGCTGCCTGCTGGTGTTCATCCCGGCTGTCGGCGAGTTCGTCATCCCCGACCTACTCGGCGGCTCGCAGACGCTGATGATCGGCAAGACGCTGTGGAACGAGTTCTTCGGCAACCGCGACTGGCCCGTGGCATCGGCGGTGGCGGTGGTCCTGCTTTTGATCCTGGTGGTGCCAATGATGTTCTTCCAGCGTGCCCAGGCGCGTTCTCAGGAACAGGAGCGCTGACATGCAGGGCAAGCTCAGCCGCTTCAACATCACCGCGCTCGTCCTCGGCTTTGCCTTCCTTTACCTGCCGATCGTGCTGCTGGTGATCTATTCGTTCAACGACTCCAAGCTGGTCACGGTCTGGGGAGGGTTCTCGACGAGGTGGTACGCCTCGCTGCTGTCGAACCACCTTCTGCTGGATGCGGCATGGGTTACGGCGCGCGTCGCCTTCATCTCGGCGACGGTTGCCACGGTGCTCGGCACGCTCGCGGCCCTTGCGCTCGTGCGCTACACACGCTTCCGCGGCCGTTTCCTGTTCTCCGGCATGGTATTCGCGCCGCTGGTGATGCCGGAGGTGATCACCGGCCTGTCGCTGCTGCTGCTGTTCGTGGCAGTCGGCCTCGATCGCGGGTTCCTGACCATCGTTCTCGCGCACATCACATTCACCATGTGCTTCGTGGCGGTGGTGGTGCAGTCGCGCCTGATGAGCTTCGACCGTTCGCTCGAGGAAGCGGCGATGGACCTTGGCGCCACGCCGTTCAGGACCTTCATCCATGTCACGCTGCCGGTGATCCTGCCTGCGGTCGTTTCCGGCTGGATGCTGGCCTTCACCCTGTCGCTCGACGACCTGGTGATCGCGAGCTTCACCTCGGGTCCAGGCGCAACCACGCTGCCGATGCGCATCTACAGCCAGGTCCGCCTCGGCGTGACGCCGGAAATCAATGCGGTCTGCACGCTGCTGATCGGGGTGGTGACGATCGGCGTGCTGGCGGCGGCGATCGTCAACAAGCGGCGCGACATCCAGCGCCAGCGCGACGAGCAGGCGGCGGCGCAGGCAAACTAGGCCTGCGCTCTACTGCTGCTGTTCTGCCTGCGGTTGTGGCCGGGCCTCTTCCTGCTGCTCAGAGGGAACGACCGGCGCGACATAAGGCGAATCCCAAGCCCCACCGATGAAGAACGGCAGCTCGGCAAGGCCGCGCGTGCCGTCCGGCAGGATCGGCTCGAGCTTGCCTGAGATTGCAAGCGCGCGCCCGAAATAGGGGATGATGCCAGTAAAGGAGAAGACGCGCTGGTCGTCGAGGAAGACGTCCGCCTTCTCGATCCGCGCAACGCCACCGGTCACCTTGGCCTTGAAGTCGGCACCCTTGAGGGCGATGGGACCGCCCGCCACTTCCGACAGCGCGAAGAAGCCGCCGGCCGCCCAGCGGTTGCGGAACTTGGCGAGGTCGAGGCCGCCGAGTGAGCCCTGGCCAAGGGTTGTGGTGACGGAGCCTTCCGCCGAGCCAAGCACGGCGTTCCAGTCATCTCCGGTGCCCTTGAGCATGACGGAAATATTGGTACGGCCCTGCGGCAGCAGCTTTTCTGCTCCCGCCGCCTTTGCAAGCTGCAGCGCCTCCACCTCGGTGGCTATCATTCGGATCTCGACTGTCTTCTTGTCGTCGGCCTTGTCGATGCGAAGGCCCGCCTGCAACTCGCCGCCGAAGCCGTTGGCGTGCGACAGGTCGAGCGCCATCAGCGGCCCCTTGACCTGCGTCGAGGCGGCGACGTCGGTGAGCTCGGCGTTGCCGAGCGTGGCCGTTGCCGCAGACAGCCGCAGGTCGAGGGCCATCTGGTGGGCGATGCCGGTCTCAAGCGGTTGCGACAGGCTGCCCCTGCCGGTTGCGATGGAGGTGAAGCCGGCGAGGTAGGTGCGAAGGTCCAGCTTGTCGAAGGCGAGCGTGCCGGAGATCGCGGGAACGGGATCGGCAAAGGCGATGTCGATGACACCGGTGCCGTTATTGCCGCCGAAGTTGAGCGCGACAGATTCAAGACGCACGCGCTGGGCGTTGCCCCGGATGTTGCTGGTCAGCGTAACCGGGCCGATGGTGCCGCTCGGCGTGATCGGTATCTGCGCCCAATCAAGCATGCGCCGCAGCGCCGGCGTGTTGATCTGCCCGTTGCCTTCGAAGAAGCGCTCGCCGCTGAAGTTGACCTTGCCCTCGAATGAGGCCTCCACCAAGGCCGATTTGAGCGATGCCGTCACGTCGCCGTTGCCGCCGCCCATCAGGATCAGCGGCGTAGCCGCCGACGCCTCGACATTAACGGATTCCCCGCGCCAGACGCCGTTTGCAGTGATGCGCAGCGTGCGGTTGAGCGCCGGCCAGGTGATCTTGCCGGTCAGGTTCGTCAGGCTCTCGATATTGTCGCCGTCAACGAGGGCGATCCTGCCGTCAGAGAATTCCACGGTGCCGAAGGCGTCAGAGGGGAGGGAGGTGACATCCGGGTTCTTCGGATCCGCGGTGATCAGCCGTTTGGCCGCCTGGATCGCCTGAACAATGCGGCCGCCGCCGGGGGAAGCGGGGAGCTCCAGTGAGGTCTCGGTACGCGTAAGCCGCAGCGACGGACGGTACATAGCGATCGCGGACATCTCGATGCGCCCGCGTACCGCAGCAAGCGGCGACAGCGACACGACGAGCCGGTCAGCCTCCAGGACCGCTTGCGATTCGCCCGACCATTCATGGAACGAGACGTCGCGCAGGGTCGCGCGGAAGGCGGGCCACACCTCGAGCTGCGGCGCCTCGCCGAGCGCGACGCGATAACCGCTCCAGAGGGAGAGCTCATAGGCGATGCGGTCGCGCACGATCTGTGTCGACGCGATCCATGGCAGGATAGTCACGAACAGCAACGCGAGCAGAAGGAGCAGTGCGAGCGCAGCGATACCCTTCTTGACCGTAGACAAGCCCATCCGACCTCGCATTCACCCTGAGCGTGGAGCGTATTACGCCCTTTCGTTCCCACCTATAGGCAATTTCAACCTTTTGTGGCCCCGAGGTGGCGTTTTCCAACAGGACATCTGCCGGTCGGGTGCTTGCGTAGTCCGTTCGGCCTGTGCTTAGTCCGACGCGACATGCATTTGGAGGAAGGCATATGTCGCAAGCATCCCCGCTCTGGAGTCCGTCACCCGAGGCTATCGCAAGCGCCGCGATCAGCCAGTTTGCAAGGCGGGCAGAACAGCTAAGCGGCACGAAGCTGGACAGCTACCGGGCCCTCCACGACTGGTCGATCAACGACCGCGAGGCCTTCTGGTCGCTCATTTGGGATTATTGCGGCATCGTCGGCGAGCGTGGCGAGCGGGTGCTGGTCGACGGCGACAAGATGCCGGGCGCAAAGTTCTTCCCCGACGCGAAGCTGAACTTCGCGGAAAACCTCTTGAAGAAGAGCGGCAGCGCGGAGGCGATCGTCTTCCGCGGTGAGGACAAGGTTGAACGCGTACTGTCGTGGGACGAGCTGCGCGCGCTGGTCTCGCGCATACAGCAGCTGTTCCGCGCTCATGGGGTCAAGGCGGGCGACCGCATAGCGGCGATGATGCCGAACATGCCGGAGACGGTTGCGGGCATGCTGGCGGCTGCATCGCTGGGGGCGATCTGGTCGTCCTGTTCGCCCGACTTCGGCGAACAGGGCGTGCTCGACCGCTTCGGCCAGATCGAGCCGGTGCTGTTCATTGCGCCCGACGGCTACTGGTATGCCGGCAAACGCATCGACGTCGGCGCCAAGATTGCGGCGGTGCTCGACAAGCTGCCGACGGTGCGCGCGGCATTTGTCGTTGACTATCTGGGAGCGGCGGCAAGCGTTGCTGCGAAAATCGACAAGGCCGAGGCGCTTGAGGCGGCGCTTGCACCTTATCAGCCTGCGGAACTCACCTTCGAGCGGCTGTCGTTCAGCCACCCGCTCTACATCCTGTTTTCGTCGGGAACGACTGGCGTGCCGAAGTGCATCGTCCACTCGGCCGGCGGCACGCTGCTGCAGCATGTGAAGGAGCACCGGCTGCACGCCGGGATTCGCGACGGCGACCGCTTCTTCTACTTCACCACCTGCGGCTGGATGATGTGGAACTGGCTCGTCACCGGCCTCGCCTCCGGCGCGACGCTGCTGCTCTACGACGGCTCTCCGTTTCATCCGGACGGCAATGCCATCTTCGACTACGCCCGCGACTGGAAGATGACCTACTTCGGCACCTCGGCGAAGTTCATTGACAGCGTACGTAAGGCGGACCTGCGCCCGATCGACACGCACGACCTGTCGTCGGTTCGCGTCATCTCTTCGACCGGCTCGCCGCTTGCGCCCGAGTGCTTCCGCTTCGTCTATGAGGGCATCAAGGAAGACGTGCATCTTGCCTCGATCTCGGGCGGCACCGACATCGTCTCCTGCTTCGTGCTCGGCGTGCCAACGCTGCCCGTATGGATCGGCGAGATCCAGGGGCCGGGCCTCGGCATGGCGGTGGACGTGTGGAATGACGACGGCAAGCCGGTGCGCCTGGAGAAGGGCGAGCTCGTTTGCACGAAGGCGTTCCCGTCGATGCCGGTGATGTTCTGGAACGACCCGGAGGGCAAAAAGTACCGGTCGGCTTATTTCGAGCGCTTCGACAATGTCTGGTGCCATGGCGACTTCGCCGAATGGACCGAGCACGACGGCATGATCATCCATGGACGCTCGGACGCGACGCTCAACCCCGGCGGCGTGCGCATCGGCACGGCGGAAATCTACAACCAGGTCGAGCAGCTCGACGAGATCCTCGAGGCTATCTGCATCGGTCAGGATTGGGAGGGCGACGTGCGCGTCGTCCTGTTCGTGCGGCTGGCGCCGGGCGTGAAGCTCGATGCGGCGCTCGAACAGAAGATCCGCACGAAAATCCGCACCGGGGCGAGCCCCCGCCACGTGCCGGCGAAGATCGTTACCGTCGCCGACATTCCTCGCACCAAGTCCGGCAAGATCACTGAGCTGGCGGTACGTGACGTCGTTCACGGCCGCGAAGTGAAGAACAAGGAGGCGCTGGCAAATCCCGAGGCGCTGGAGCTTTTCCGCGACCTGCCGGAACTGCAGAACTAAGGGTTAACGGTTCCTTGCCCCGGAATTTACCTAGATTTCAGGGAGACTATCGATCGGTAAAACTGTCAGGACCCCGGCAAGGATTTGTTAACTCCGGCGGCCCGATAGTCGCACACAACTTGAGGGACATTGTTGTCCGTCGCTCCGGCGAAGGGTCGCTCAAGCCCTTGTGTGACAGCCTTTCTGAGAAAACTTTTCAGGCGCTCCTTCGGGAGCGCTTTTTTTTATTGCTTAGCGGGTTAAGCAAGTAGTTCTGGTAGCAGAATGGGCCGTTCCGAATAAAACTTGAACTTCTCGCTCATCTAATGTACCGGTCTTTCAGGGCATCTAAAGGAGAGGATGGTTGTCCCGCCGTGATGCTCCCAATGTCATCTGTTCAACCTTGAACTGGAGCATGAGCATGAGGAGCCTTATCGCAGGTTTTATTGCGCTGGCGCTAAGTATTCCGGCTGCTGTACAGGCGCAGGAACTGACGATCTATTCCGGTCGCGGCGAGGCGCTGATCGGCCCTGTCATCAAGAAGTTCGAGGAAGATACCGGCATCAAGGCCAACGTCCGCTATGCCGGCACGGCCGAGCTCGCGACGCTTCTGCAGGAAGAGGGCGATCAGTCGCCGGCCGACGTGTTCTGGGCGCAGGATGGTGGCGCGCTTGGTGCCATTGCCCCGCTGTTTGCTGACCTTCCGCCCGAGATGAACCAGGGCGTGGCCGAGGCCTTCAGGAACGTCAACAACAAGTGGGTTCCGACCAGCGGCCGCTCGCGCGTGCTCGTCTACTCGAAGGAGCGCGTGCAAGAGGCCGATCTTCCGGCCTCGATCGACGACCTGACCGACCCGAAGTACAAGGGCAAGGTTGCCTGGGCGCCGACGAATGGTTCGTTCCAGGCGTTCGTGACCGCCTACCGCGTCGCCAATGGCGACGACGCCGCCAAGAAGTGGCTCGAAGGCATGATCGCCAACGAGGCCAAGGTCTACAAGAACAACGGCGCGCAGATCGAGGGCATCGCCAATGGCGAGGTCGATTTCGGGCTGGTGAACAACTACTACCTTGGCCGCTACCTCGCGACGGATCCGGACTATCCGGTGGCGATGACGCACTTCAAGGCAGGTGACATCGGTAACCTCTTGAACGTCGCCGGGGCCGGCATCGTCAAGGCGAGCGACAACCAGGAGAACGCGAAGAAATTCCTCGAATATCTCCTGTCGCCGGTCGCGCAGCAGTACATCACGCTGCAGGGCAACGAGTATCCGGTGATCCCGGGCCTCATCGTCAACACGACGCTGGAATCCTTCGCGACCGTGCAGGAGATCAGCCCCAAGATCGACATCGACCAGATCAGCGACCTTGAAGGAACGCTGGCTCTGCTGCGTGAAGTAGGCCTGCTCTGACAACCATGCTTGCATCCTCGCGGGCGTCGCAGAAGCGGCGCCCGCATCTGTTTCTGCTGGTCCCTGCCGTGATTGTAGCAGTGGGGATGCTTTTGCCCTTCGTCTACCTCGTTGCCCGCTCACTCGAGGCCGACGCCGCGACGCTTGCCGAGATTGTCTTCCGCGAGCGCAATCTGCTTCTCCTGCGCAACACGCTGGCGCTCACGCTTGGTGTCCTGTTGATGACGACGCTGATCGCGCTGCCGTTGGCGTGGCTCGTCGTGCGCAGCGACCTGAAGTTCAAGAAGTTCCACGCCACCATGGGCGTGCTGCCGCTGGCGGTGCCGGGCTATGTGATGGCCTATGCGCTCATCGGCCTGTCGGGCTACTACGGCTTTGCGAGCCACTTCTTCGGCATCCGCCTGCCGCGCCCGGAGGGCCTGACGGGCTCGGTGCTGGCGCTGTCGCTCTACACATTCCCCTATCTCTTCCTGAACCTGCGCGCCTCACTGCTCGGTCTCGATCCCGGTCTCGAGGAGACCGCCCGCAGCCTCGGCCGCACGCCGTGGCAGACCTTCTTCGCGGTGGTCGTGCCGCACCTTGTGCCGGCACTGCTGTCCGGCTGGCTGGTGATCGGCCTCTATGTCCTCGGCGACTTCGGCGTCATCGCACTGATGCGCTACGAGGTGTTCAGCTACGCCATCTACACGCAGTATTCCGGCGCCTTCGACCGCGTCTATGCGGCCTGGCTGTCGCTGATGCTGATGGCGGTGACGCTCTCCTTCATCCTGATCGAAGCGCGGCTGCGCGGGCGCCGCTACGTCCGCACCGGCAAGGGCGCGGCGCGACGGGCTGCACCGATTCCCCTCGGCCGGGCGCGCCCGCTCGTCTGGCTGTTCCTCACCTCAGTCTACATTGCCTCGATCGGCCTGCCGCTGATGGTGCTGAGCTACTGGATCTGGCGCGCCGGCCCGCTCGTCGACCCTGGCGAGGTCGCGACTGCCTTCTACCGGACCGCGCTGGTCGCCGTGCCGGCGGCACTGATTGCAATCTCCCTCGCGGTGCCGGTGGTCTACCTCACCGTCCGCTTCCCGTCGCCTGCGTCCTCCGCGCTCGACCGACTGGTCTATCTCGGCTACGCGGKCCCGCCGCTCGCCTTCGCCCTGTCGATGGCGTTCTTCGCCCTGCGTGCAGCACCCTGGCTCTACCAGACCGCGACGCTGCTGATCTTCGCCTATGTGATGACGTTCCTTGCGCTTGCGATCGGCCCGGTGCGCAGCCGGTTGCTGCAGATCGGCCCGCGCTACGAGGAAGTGTCGCGCTCGCTGGGGCACGGGCCGTTCGCGTCCTTCATGCTGACGACCTTCCCGCTACTGCGCACCTCGATGCTGTCCGGCGCGCTGCTGGTCTTCATCATGATCGTGAAGGAATTGCCGATCACCTTCCTGCTCGCGCCTATTGGCTACAGCACGCTGGCAACGACCGTGTTCTCCCGCACGTCAGAAGGCATGATGGCGGAGGCGGCTCCGCACGCGCTGATGATCGTGCTGTTCTCCAGCCTGTTCGTGGGACTGATCCTGCGCCACGAGGGCCGCAGATAAGGCTCGCTATTCTGCGAGCACGCGGGTCGACGGGAAGACGACTTCCACCATCGTGCCTTCGCCCGGCGTCGAGGTAATCGTGAAGCGGGCGCGGTTGGCTTCCACCATGGCCTTCGTCAGCGGCAGCCCGAGGCCGGTCCCGTCGCGGCGGCCGCGCTTGAGCGCATTGATCTGCTTGAACGGCTTCAGCGCCTGGTCGATCTCGGCGAGCGTCATGCCGATGCCGGTGTCGCGCACCCGCATCACCACATCGCCCGACGGCTCGTAGGAGGTGGAGACGATCACCTGGCCGCCCGCCTGCGTGTAGCGGATCGCGTTGGAGAGAAGGTTCAGCGCGATCTGGCGCACGCTGCGCAGGTCCGCCACCACTTCCGGCAGGTTCGAGGCGAGCGACGAGCGGATGATGACGCGCTCGCGATTGGCCTGCGGCTGCATCATCGCCACCGTCTCGGCGAGCGAGTCGTTCAGCGACACCGCCTCGTAGTGCATCTCCTGCTCGCCCGCCTCGATCTTAGAGATGTCGAGGAGGTCGTTGACGAGGTCGAGCACGTGATTGCCCGAGCGGTTGATGTCGCGCAGGTAGTCGCGGTAGCGGTCGGAGCCGATCGGCCCGAACTTTTCGTCCATCATCAGCTCGGAAAAGCCGATGATGGCGTTCAGCGGCGTGCGAATCTCGTGGCTGACTCGCGCCAGGAACTCGGTCTTCTGTGAGGAGGCGCGTTCGGCCTGAGCGCGGGCCTGGGTCAGCTGCTCCTCGGCGCGCTTCCACTGGGTAATGTCGCGCAGAACGGCGCAGTAGCCGCTGTCTTCCGGCAGCTTGCCGATGGTCATGAACAGCGGGATGAAGCGCCCCTGTGCCTCACGACCGATCACCTCGCGCCCGTCATTGAGGATGCTGGCGACGCCGTTGCCGTAGAGGCCGGCGAGGTAGTCCTGCGCCGCCTTGCGGCTTTCGATGGCAAACAGCGTGTGGAATGGCTTGCCTTCGACCTGCGCGCTGTCGAAGCCGAACAGGGCCTCGGCGGGCTTCGAGATCGAGCGGATCGTCGTGTCCGCATTGATGAGGACGACGCCGTCGGTGGCCGTGTCGATGATGGTGCGCAGCATCGCGACCTCGCGGTCGACGTCTTCCTGCCGCGGCTCCGCCGCGCGCGCCGGCTCGGGCTGCTGCACGATCACCTGTTCCGGCTCCTTGCGGCGCAGCGACAAAAGCAGCGCCGAGCGGCCGTACCAGCGCACCGACTGCAGGTGCGCGTCGACGGGAATTTCCTCGCCGCCGAGCGTTCGGACGGTGACGCGGCCGGCGTGGCCCTCGCGCTCCTCGCCATTGCAGTCGACGAACAGCCGGTCGAGCCCGCCCTCGCGGCGGATCTGGTCGAGGCTGGCGTAGCCCGTCAGCGACAGGAACTCGCGGTTGGCGAAATAGAGCTCGTCGCCGGCGTGAATCAGCAGCGGGATCGGCAACCCGGCCACCAGCTCGGGATCGACGCTCGGCCGTCCGCCACTGCTGGCGAAGGCTGACGGCATCAGGCCCTGGAGCGTTGGCGGCGTCTGCGTCTCGGCCTCAACAGGTTGCGGGCGGACAGGCTCGGGCTGGACCGGTTCCTCGGCGACGGCTTCGGGCTCCGCCTCTGCGTCCTCTGCCTCAGCCGGTTCGCCCGCTTCGGCTTCTCTAGTCTCTTCAGACTCCGCTCTTACGGTTTCGGCTGACTCTTCGGCGTCTTTGGCCTCGACGGGCTCTTCTGCAAGCTCTGCCGACAGGGGCTCCTCGGTAACTTCCGCGTCGGAGCCGCCGTCCATCTCGGTCAGGTGATTGACGGGTTCGGGCGCGGGAGATGTGTGCTCTTCCTGCGGCGCGAGAGTCTCGGGCTGGATTTCCTCGGGAAGCTCCGTGATCGTCGCGGCCTCTGGTTCCTCAGCCGGAGCCTCAGCTTCTTTCGCGGTCTCCTGCTCAGCCTTTTTCTCGGCCTCGCTGGCCAAGAAATCCTGCTGCAGCCGCGCGCGGATTTCTTCAAACGCCGAGCGATCAGAGGGCGACAGACGGCGTTCATGCCGCTGCTGCGAGCGGTGCTCGGCGAGGCGGATCACCTTGTTGTCGTTGGTCTGCACAACCTGCGGTGCCGCTGTTTCTTCAGGCGCAGCGTCGGCCGTAACCGCAGGCTGCTCTGTTCCAGCCGGCGGCTCTCCCTCGGCTGTTTGCGGGATCTCGAACGCCGGGGGGCGAAGTTTCAGGCCGCGCGCTGCCGGATCCTCCACGGCATCGCCGATACGCACCACGCCAAACCCCCGAAAGCCTTCGAACACCCGGTCGCGGTTGTAGACGGGCAGCGCTGCGAGATCGACGGGTGCGGCGCGGTCAGTGCCGGCAATTGGCCACAGCACCGTGCGGCCAGACCAGGTGTCGCGCCGCTGCAAGAGCTTGATGATCTCGCCGGACGGGTCCAGCGCCAGCTGTTCGGACACTTCCCCGAACGGGCGGCCGATCACGTTCGCCGCCTCGGGGCCGACTGCCTGCACGAACTCATCGGATATAGAGCTGAACGCGTCGTTCGCGTCCGTGCGCCAGACGAAGCGGACCGGGTCCGGCTTTGCCGGGGCAGGGGCGGGCGAAGAACTGACGGTGTCGTCCGCTTCAGCGTCCGGTTCCGCTCCCTGCTTGTCGCCGGCAAAGTACCAGTCGTCGGGTTCGCCGGGGGCCGCAGCTTCCAAACGCGGCGCTTCCGGAGCCGGTGCAGCCTCTGCAACGAGATCGGGAAGGTCGGCATCGGAAGGGAGGGGAAGATCGTCCACCGGCTCTGATTCGGAAACCGGCTCGACCGGCGCGGCTGCCGCTTCCTGCGCGGGGGCGGGGATCTCCGCCTCCGTCTCCACCGGCGTCTGTGCCGTGATCAACAGGTGAGTCGCCGGCTCGTCGGTGAGGCGGGCAAGACCCGCCGGAATCATCCCGCCCCTAGCTGGGATGAGACGCTTGACCAGCCGGTCGCGCTCCTGCGCGACGTCGGCGACCAGTGTCTCCAGCGTCGCGGGTGCAATACCGAGCTCGCCGAAGCCGGGGGACGAGGCTGACAGCCTGCCGGATGCATCCAGCATCGCGGCGAAATAGCCGGCCTCGCCAAAACCCTGGATCGCCCGCGCGGCCGCTTCCGATTCGTCGAGCGAGGTGCTGACCTTCGCGGGCTCCGCCAGCAGGATCACCGGTGTTCCGTCGGGAAGGGTGATGCCGCTTGCAAGGAAGGGCACGAGCCGGCTGCCGGTCCCGCTGGCAAGGCGCACGGCAACAGGCCGGTTGCGGCCGATTCGCGGAAAGCCGGGCGTGGCCTCGATCTGCCGGCGTGCGGCGAGCGCGAGGCCGGGTGAAGCGCCCATCACGGTTTCGATGTCGGGATAGCCGAGCAGCGCGGCACCCGGGCCGTTGGCCCAGATCACCTCCTCAAGGTCGATCGACAGAATCGCCAGCGCATCGCCCGTAGCAAAGCGCGCCCGTACATCTTCCAGGACGGCGATGTCGATAAACGAGACTGCACCAGACGCCATTCACGAACCTGAACTGCTCGGGCCGCAGGGCCCCCGACACTTAACTGATTGTTAATAAAGGGCCCAGGCCCCAACGTCCAGAAAACGCGCTGTTGTGCGCCTTCAATTCTCGCGTGTTGGTTAACGCCGGCACGGTTGCTGCTTTGTGCGTCGCAACATCATTGTTGCAATGCAGCAAAAAATGTCCTATATAGCATTCAACATGTTCTGCGGCGCCTATCCTGCTGTTGACACAGAGAGTTTGAAGGACAGAGCTATGAATAAAGCCACTGCCAATACCGCCGAGACTATCGAATTCCCGACTTTCGACGCCGCCAGGACCACGGAACAGTTCCGTGCTTTCACCGAGCAGAGCGTCGAACAGTCGAAGGAAGCCTACGCCAAGTTCAAGTCCGGCGTCGAGACCGCACAGAAGGCCTTCGAATCGACCTTCGAGACCGCACGCAACGCCGGCACCGAGATTTCCCTGAAGTCAATTGCCGCCGCCCGCGCCAACACCGAGGCTGGTTTCTCGCACCTCGAGGCGCTGGCGAAGGCCCGCACGTTCTCGGAAGTGATCGAGCTGCAGACTTCGTACTTCCGCAAGTCGGCCGAATCGGTTGCCGAGCAGGCCAAGGAGTTCCAGTCGCTGACCCAGAAAGCTGCGGCGGACGTCTCCAAGCCAATGAAGGACGCTTTCGACACCACCCTGGCGGAACTTAAGTTCGCCTGAGGCATTAGTTCGACAAGTTCCCTGCGAGACGGATCCTCCTCCCTCCCGATCGCAGGATAGAAGGCCGGCTCCTCCTCCCGCCGGTCTCTCACAGAGAAAGGCCGGGTCCTCCTCCCCCCGGCCTTTTTCTATTTCTCTACAAACTTCGTGCGGAACGGGCTTGAAATCTGATCCGATAGCCCGTAATAGCCAGCCAGCCCGTGAGGCTGCCGTGTGCGGTTGTAGCTCAGCTGGTTAGAGCGCCGGATTGTGGATCCGGAGGTCGCTGGTTCGATCCCAGCCAACCGTACCATCTCTTCCCCCTACATTCAGTTTTTCCAAGGCATTTCCTGGCTTTGGTCGTGCGTGGCTCGCCTCCATGGTGATCCCGGAGCGGACGGAGGCAAGGCGAGGAACATTAGGCGACGCTAATCTGTTCGGTGCTCCCAGGATGAAAGGGCTCCGACATGAAACTTTTTAAGACGATGACGCTCGCAGCTGCGCTCACGGCTTTGCCAATGGGCATGGCGATAGCCGACTGTGTCGATCCAACCACCAGCGCCAGCACCTCAGACCAGCCGAAGACGGCACCGGTCGCCAAGGACGGCTCGACCGCGCCGCTCGAAACCGAGGCAACCAGCAACTCCACCACGACCGCAAATCCGCCCGCTCAGGAAGAAACGGCCCAGAAGGACGGCGGCACCATGCCGCTGGCCTCTCAAGAAGGTGGCGGCAACACCGACATCGCCACCTCGCAGCAGGACGTGGAAGCGCAGCAGGAAGGCGAGGAAACCGCGGCAGCCAAGGCCGCAGATCAGGCCGAGAACTGCCCGGATAAGGGATAGCTCGGCCTAGAACAGCGAGCCCTGCTCGCCACCTGGCGCTTTTGCGGCGGGTTTTMCCTTCGGCTTTGGGGGCTGGCCGCCGCCGGAGGCGATGACCGCGACCTTGCCGTCACAGAATTCGAGAGCCAGCTCGTCGCCGCGCGTAACGTTCGCGGCGCGGCGGACGAGTTCGCCGGAAGGGGTTGTCACCAGCGCAAAGCCACGGTCGAGGATCGACTGGTAGGAAACGCTGCGCAGCAGGCGTCCGGCCTGTTCGAGCCGGCGGCGGCGTTCGCGCAGCTGGACTTCGATGGGTTCGATGCGCAGGCGCAGCGATGCGCGATGCAGGCGCTCGGCAGAGCGTTCCAGACGGCGCTCGAGGCAGGCGTCGCCCCGGCGCGTCAGCAGGCTAAGCGACTGTGCATGCTGGGAAAGTCGGCGCGACAGCGCTTCCGGCGAAACCCGGGCCGCGTCGCGGTCGAAGCGGCGACGTGCTTCCCGAACGCGGCGGTCGAGGATAGCCGGTGAAAGGCGCAGGCCCCGCAGCTGCAGCCGTTTTGCTTCGGTGTTGCCAACGAGCGCACGTTCCAGCCGGCTTGACGCTTCATCGAAGCGGCGGCGCGGCAGAGCAAGCAACTGGTCGGGCGAGGGGAGGGCGCGCGCGGCCGCGCGCAGCGACTGCCGCTTGCGGTCCGTGCAGCGAGAGATCGCGCCTTTGAGGCGCGCCGCAAGGCTCGCCACCGTGGCTTCGAGTTCTGCTTTCACCGGGACCGCAAGCTCGGCCGCACCCGTCGGTGTCGGTGCACGCACATCGGCAGCGTGGTCGATCAGGGTCCAGTCGGTTTCGTGACCCACCGCGGAAATAACGGGGATGGCAGACGCAGCGACTGCCCGCACCGCCGCCTCATCATTGAAACCCCAAAGATCCTCAAGGCTGCCACCGCCGCGCGCCACGATCAGCACGTCGGGGCGCGGGATCGGCACGTTCGGGTCGAGCGCGTTGAAGCCGGCAACAGCCGCGGAGACTTCCGCGCCGGTCGTCTCGCCCTGCACGCGCACCGGCCAGACGATGACGTGCAGCGGGAAGCGGTCGGAGATGCGGTGGATGATGTCACGGATGACGGCGCCCGTCGGCGAGGTCACCACGCCGACGACCATCGGCATGAATGGCAGCCGCCGCTTGCGGGTGTCGTCGAACAGGCCCTCGGCGGCAAGCTTGCGGCGGCGCTCTTCGATGAGCGCCATCAGCGCGCCGGCGCCGGCGGGCTCGAGGCTTTCAATGACGATCTGGTATTTTGAAGAGCCCGGATAGGTGGTCAGCTTGCCGTGAGCGATCACTTCCATGCCCTCTTCGGGCCGGAATTTCAGGCGGGCGAAGCTGCCCTTCCAGATCACCGCCTCCAGGCGGGCACGCTCGTCCTTCAGCGCGAAATAGGCGTGGCCCGATGAGTGCGGTCCGCGATAGCCGGAGATTTCGCCGCGCACCCGTACATTGCCAAACGTGTCCTCGACGGTGCGCTTCAGCGCGCCGGAGATCTCGCTGACCGTGTATTCGGCAGCGTTGGTCGGCGAATCGTTGCCGGGGAAGAAATCGCTCATCCGCTGATTGGGCAGAGCCAAGCAGGTGAGGTCAAGTCACCATCCCGGCAATATGTGGCTGGGGCGCAGGCGTTTTCCCCGGCCGTAGGTAACGCCGGCGAAGTCGAACTGGCCTGCCTCGTCGACCTGCGGCAGCGAGATGTTGTCGAGGCTTTCGGCGATATGGCGCGCAAGCGCGTCGACCAGCTCCGGCTGGCTGGTGTGACCGCGCATGATGCCGATGCGCACGTCGGGCAGCTGGCCGAAGCCGTCCGCCTCGCCGAGCACGCGCATGCCGGGACGGAGCGCGCATTCCGGCAGCACCGACACCGCCTGGCCGGACAGCACCGCTGCGATGATGACCGTCGCCGACCAGCTGGTGAAGAGGATGCGGTAGTCGCGCCCCATCGCGTCGAGCATGTCGCAGGCAGCGCGACGCCACATGCATGTGGTGCGCCCGACGGCGATGGGCAGCACCTCTTCCTTGTGGATCGAATGGTTGGCCGAAGTCACCCACAGCAGCGGCTCGCGCCGGACGACCTCGGAGGTGCCGCGATCGTTGTCATGCGTGACGATGGCGATGTCGAGCTGGCCACGCCGGATCTGCTCCTGCAGGTTGATCGTCGGCTCGCACGTTACCGAAAGTTCGACGCGAGGATTGGAGCGGGCAAATCTCGCCATGATCTCGGGGAGGAACCGGTCGGCATAGTCGTCCGGCGTGCCGATGCGGATGCTGCCCTCCAGGCTGGTGTCATCGAAGGCGGCAAGGATTTCGCGGTTGAGGCGCAAAAGGCGTCGCGCATAGGTCAGCAGACGCTCGCCTTCTTCGGTAAGACGGTTGGTGCGTCCCTCCTTGACGAAGAGGTCCTTGCCGATCCGCTCCTCCAGCCGGCGCATCTGCATCGAGACGGCCGACTGGGTGCGGTGAACCTCTTCCGCAGCCTTGGTGAAGCTGCCGGAGTCGGCAATGGCGACGAATGTCTGCAACTGGTCGAGGTCGAGCGGCGCGGGCATTTGAGCAATCCATCAAAAATGCTGAACCCAAACATTAAAACATTCGTTGGATTAATCAATGCGCCTGTGCGATCCATAATTCGCACAACAGCTGGCATTGAGAGAGTTTTTTAGCGCTGCGGGATGGTCCCGGAGAGCGGCTCTGCTCGTGCCTTCGTCAAAGAGGAGAAAGACGATGATCGCCCTGGAATCCGCCCCGAAGGTAGCCGCCGCACCCGCGCGCCCGGTTACGACCTGGGAGCAGGTATTCAACGGCCTGCGCGCCATTATGCGTGCTCTCATCAATCGTCGTCATCTCAGCGAGCTCAATGACATGACGGATATTCAGCTCGAGGACATCGGCCTGGACCGCGAAGACCTGCGCGCGGCAATGAACATGCCGCTGCATGTCGATCCGACAACCCAGCTTGGCCGCCTCGCACACGAGCGCGCGCAGATCATGGCCGCCGCACGGCATGTCTGCTGACAAAGGTTTACGCAGGCACAGAGCTCCCAAGCCCCGATGTCCCCTTCGGAATGCCTGCAGCCTGCCCGGCCGTCGCAAGATGGCCGGGCTTTTTTATTGAAGCCTAGTTGCGCCTCATGCCCTGCAGGAACTGGTCGAAGATCGAGCCGACATTCTTCTCGTAGTCGTCGCGCGTCTTGCGGCCGGCCTCGAACATGTCGCCGAACAGGTCGTCGTAAGGACTGCGCTGGCGCCCGCTGGGGTTCGCGCGCGGCTGGGCGCGCTGCGTCGTCTGGCGCGGCGCAGGCTCCTCTTCCTCGGCCTGGCGTCCGCCGCGCAGCATGTCGCTGAAAATCCTTCCGAGCGGATTGTCGGCAAACGGGTCCTGCGGTTGCGTCCGCGAGGTCGGCCGCTGCGGCTCGCTTGCCTGGCCGCCGCCGAACATGCCCTCAAGGATCTTGCCAAGCGGATTGTCGAAGGGAGAAGCCTGCTCGGGTTCAGGCTCCGGCGCGCGGCGCTGCTGTTGGGGCGATGCCCCGCCGCCTGCCTGGCGCATCATCTGTTCGATGATTTCCTGCAGCGGATTGCCTTGACCGCCAAAGCCGGCCGCCGCCTGCGTCTGGCCGGCGGTCTGCTTGAACAGTCCGCCCATGATCATGGTGGCAAGCGCCGGCAGCATCTGCTTCAGGATTTCCTGGCCGATGCCGGTCATCTGCGAGGCCTGCGCGGCGACTGCGCGCGAAAGGTCCTTGGACCCGAACAGGTGGCCGAGGATGCCGTTGCCTTCGGCGACGCCCTGCGGCGAGAAAGCGTTGGTCGCGTCATCGAAGTACCTGGCGTGCTGGCCGGATGCGAGCGCCTGGAGAAAGGAGCCGAGGTCGTAGGGGTTCGACGCGTTGCGCTTAAGCCCCTGACTGAAAGCAGGCAGCAAGGCTTCCAGCGCGGCCTCAACCTGCTGTTGCGAAAGACCGAACTGGCGGGCCATCTGCTGGATGGCCTGGCCGTTCTGCGCGCTGGTCAGCATGTCGAATAGTGACGACATGGCATTCTCCCTCGTTGTCGATCCGAGGGAGCGTAGCGCAATCGCGCCGGACTCAATAGGCGAATTCGAGGAACACCGGTTCGATCGAACCGCCCCAGCGGGTGTGGAAGGCCTTGACCATTTCCTCGGCGCTGGTGCTGCCGCGCGCGACGATTTCCTCAAGCGGGGCAAGATAGCCGGTCTCGTCGTAGCCTTCGCGGTTCTTCTGGTTGCGGGCGGCAAGGCCCGAACGGGAAATTTCCAGAACCTCGCGCGCGACTTCGCGCAGCGTGCGATTGCGCAGCTTGGTGGCGAGCCCCTGTGCCGGCACCTCGTCGCGCATCTGGATGACTTCGTTGTAGGTCCAGTCGCTGGTCAACGTCTCGGCGGCATCGAGTGCGGCGTCGTCGTAGAGCAGGCCGACCCAGAAGGCAGGCAGCGCGCAGATGCGCCGCCACGGGCCGCCGTCCGCGCCGCGCATCTCGAGGAAGCGCTTGAGGCGCACATCGGGGAACAGGGTCGACAGGTGGTTCGCCCAATCGCCCATCGTCGGGACGCCGTTCGGGATTTCGTCCTTCAGCGCGCCGTTCATGAACTGGCGGAAGGTAACGTGGGTAGCGTCGAAATAGCGGCCCTCGCGGATGATGAAGTACATCGGCACGTCGAGCGCCCACTCGACATAGTCGGCAAAGCCGAAGTTCGGCGCGAGGAAGAACTCCTTGATGCCGGCGCGTGCATTGTCGGTGTCGCGCCAGATGTCGCCGCGCCAGCTCTGCAGGCCATTCGTCGTGCCCTCGGTGAAGGGCGAGCTCGCAAACAGCGCCGTCGCAAGCGGCTGCAGCTTCAGCGAGGTCTGCATCTTGCGGCGCATGTCGGCTTCCGAGGAGAAGTCGAGATTCACCTGGATCGTGCAGGTGCGGTACATCATGTCGAGGCCCTTGGTGCCGACCTTGGGCATGTAGGCGGTCATGATGTCGTAGCGCGACTTCGGCATGCGCGGCGTTTCCGCCAGCGTCCATTTGGGGCTGCCGCCGAGGCCGAGGAAACGGATGCCGAGCGGCTCGGCGATTTCGCGCAGCTGCGCAAGGTGGGCGTTGCCCTCGCGGCAGGTCTGGTGGATCGTCTTCAGCGGTGCGCCGGACAGCTCGAACTGGCCGCCGGGCTCGAGGCTGATCGCGCCCTGGCCGGTCGGCTCTACAAGGCCGATTATGTGGCCGGCATCGATGATCGGCTCCCAGCCGAGCAGGCGCTGCATGCCTTCGAGCAGGGCACGGATGCCCTTGTCGCCGCCATAGGGGACCGGCCGGTTGCCGTCGACGTAGAACGGGAACTTCTCGTGCTCGGTGCCGATTCGCCACTCTTCCTTGGGCTTGTTGCCGGCTGCGAGGTAGGAAACGAGTTCGTCAAACCCCTCAATCGGCCGAAAATCGGTCGTGTCACGCGCCATTTCGTTTCCTCAACTCGTGGGGCCGCCCTCAATATACGGCAGCGAGGCGAGTGTTGACCGCAAGAGAGGCTGGCGATCAAGTGAAAAATCCTGAGCGTTCGATGACAGGAAGTTGATCCTGAACCTCTACCGCCAGTCGCCCAGCGTCGCCTGCATCACCGCCATCGCTGCAACCGCAGCCGTATCGGCGCGCAGGATGCGCGACCCGAGCGGGATAGCTGTGACGAAGGGGAGGGCGGTCAGCATCTTCCGCTCCTCGTCCGAAAAGCCGCCTTCGGGGCCGACCAGCAGGCCGAGTTTCCTTTCCTCTATCGTCTGCAGGATCGGCAGCGGATTGTCGCCCGCCGCGCTCTCGTCGCAGTAGATCAGCCGCCGGTCTTTCTCCCATTCGGCGAGCAGCCGCTCGAGCTTCACCGGCTGGCGCACCGCAGGGACGGCCAGTACGCCGCACTGTTCGGCTGCCTCGATGACGTTGGCCTCGTATTTCTCGACCGGCACCTTCGGCGCCTGCGTGTGCTGGGTCAGCGTCGGCTGCAGCACGCCCGCGCCCATCTCGACTGCCTTTTGCACGAGATAGTCGAGGCGGCCCACCTTCAGCGGCGCGAAGGCGTAGATGAGGTCCGGCGTTTCGGGCTGCGGGCGCGTCTGCTCCTCGACGGCGAGCTGCACCGCCTTCTTGCCCACCGCCTTGACCGTGGCCTTCCACTCGCCGTCGCGGCCATTGAAGACGAGCAGCTCCGCGCCTTCGGCCATGCGAAGGACGTGAGCGAGGTAGTGGCTCTGGCTCTTGTCGGCGTCGAAGGAGACGCCGGAGCTGAGGTCGTGCGGCACGAACAGCCGCTGAAGACGATAGTTTGCACGCATCGGCTGGTGATGCGGCGCGCGCGCGGCCGGGTCAAGTCCTGGCGCGTTCCCCGTTGAGAGTTCCCTTGTCAGCGTTCGGCGGCAGTAGGATGCCAGGTGGGGGAGTAGCCGTTGCGCAGCACGGCGACGGTCGATGGTGGCGTCAGCAACCAGCAGTCGGCGCTCTGAAGAACGGGCATCGGGCCGCCGTACCCGCCGAAGCTCCATGGAAGCAGCTGGCCGGAGCGAACAGCAAATGCTCTTTCGCTGTCCGCAACGAATGCACCGTCCGGCAGGACGGCGACCTTGGCGGGCGTAAGCTGCTGCGCAGTGCCGCCGCTTGCGAGTCGTTCCGCATGGAGGACGGCGTCCATTTCCGGCGCGGACGGCGAGCCGGAAAAGCACCGGCGAAACAGCTTCGCCGCCTCGCGCCGGCAGTAGAAGCAGGGGCGATGCCCGGCAGCAAGGGCGGTCGGCTCATCGAGAAAGAAAAGCTCGGTCCAGCCCGCGCCGCCGGAAGGCGAGTTCCTGCCCATGGGCTCGCGGCGGATGCCTCGCGGATGTTCCAGCGTGCAGATGATCCAGGCCTTCGTCGTCCATCGCCGCCGAAGCAACGTCCGGGTTTCAGGATCGTGGATCACGCCTCGATTGCCGGTGAATATCCCGCGCTGCTGTGCCGCATGAATTTGTCCGTACGGATCCACCCGATTTTGCAGTGGCACAGGCCATCTCTCTTTCTGTCGCGCGAGCCTCATGCTATCGCTCGCAGCGCTTTTTGCACCACATGAAGAAGAGGCTTTGATGCGCGTCCTTGTCGTCCAGAATTTCCAGGGCACTGGTCTTGGTCTTCTCGGAACAGCACTGGATGAGGCCAAAGCGCAAATAGAGACGATTTTCCCCTATCTCGGCGACCCGTTGCCGAAGGATGCCTCGGCGCACGATGCGCTGATCGTGCTCGGCGGAGGCCAGAATGCGCTCGCGGACGACACCCATCCCTACTTCCCGGACCTGCTCAAGCTGATCCGCAAGTTCACCGACGCGGGTCGCTCTGTGCTCGGCATCTGCCTCGGCAGCCAGCTGCTCGCCCGAGCCTACAACGCGGAAAACATCATCGGTGGCGCGACGGAATTCGGTTGGCAGAACATCGAGCTGAACGATGAGGGTGAGTCGGATCCGATCTTCAGGGGCGTCGACCCGTCCTTCCCGATCTTCCAGTGGCACGATGACACCTTCATCCTGCCGCGCGGCGCCACCCGCCTTGCCGGCTCGATCAAGGTGCACAATCAGGCGTTCCGCCTTGGCCGCGCCACATATGGCATTCAGTTTCACTTCGAGGCTGACCGCAAGGTCGTCGAGCAGTGGAGCGCCGAGTTCGCCGACTGGATTGCGGAGAAGCAGCCCGACTGGCCCGAGCGCCACCCGCAGGATGCCGCGCGTTTCGGCCCGGCTGCCGATGCGGTGGGCCTGAAGATCGCCCGCAACTGGGTGGCGACGATCAGGCGTTCTTCCGCCCGGTAACCAAAACGTTGCCCTCGATATTGACTCCCCTTGGGCCCCTCACTATCTCTCGCGGCATGTTAGCACTCTCCCTCGGTGAGTGCTAAACAGCCGGCGCCCTGCCGGAAGAGGGAACCTTTATCCTGTTGAGGAACCAAGAGATGGCAAATACGAATTTCCGCCCGCTCCATGACCGTGTCGTTGTGCGCCGGGTTGAGTCCGAGGAGCGGACTGCTGGCGGCATCATCATTCCGGACACTGCCAAGGAAAAGCCGCAGGAAGGCGAAGTCATCGCGGTTGGCTCGGGCGCTCGCGACGAGACCGGCAAGCTGCTTCCGCTGGACGTCAAGGTTGGTGACCGCGTCCTGTTCGGCAAGTGGTCGGGCACCGAGGTCAAGCTCAATGGTCAGGACCTCCTGATCATGAAGGAATCCGACATCATGGGCATCATCGGCTGATTTCAGGCCGCCCCCTCTCGAATTCTCATTTCTCATTCCGGCTGGTTCGTTTCGCGAACGGCCGTGAAAATTGGAGCTGAATATGGCTGCTAAAGAAGTACGTTTCTCCCGTGATGCTCGTGAGCGCATGCTGCGCGGCGTCAACATCCTCGCCGATGCGGTGAAGGTTACCCTCGGCCCGAAGGGCCGCAACGTCGTCATCGACAAGTCGTTCGGCGCTCCGCGCATCACCAAGGACGGCGTCTCGGTCGCCAAGGAAATCGAGCTTGAGGACAAGTTCGAGAACATGGGCGCCCAGCTGGTCCGCGAAGTCGCTTCGAAGACCAACGACCTCGCTGGTGACGGCACCACCACCGCGACCGTTCTCGCTCAGGCGATCGTCCAGGAAGGCCACAAGGCTGTCGCAGCCGGCATGAACCCGATGGACCTGAAGCGCGGTATCGACCTCGCTGTCGCTGACGTCGTCGCACAGCTGGCCGCTGCCACGAAGAAGATCAACACCTCGGAAGAGGTTGCTCAGGTCGGCACCATCTCGGCTAACGGCGAGAAGGAAATCGGCGAGATGATCGCGTCGGCCATGCAGAAGGTCGGCAACGAGGGTGTCATCACCGTCGAGGAAGCTAAGACCGCCGAGACCGAGCTCGAGGTCGTCGAGGGCATGCAGTTCGACCGCGGCTACCTGTCGCCGTACTTCGTGACCAACCCGGAGAAGATGGTCGCCGATCTCGAGGATGCCTACATCCTCCTGCACGAGAAGAAGCTCTCCAACCTGCAGTCGATGCTGCCGGTCCTCGAGGCTGTCGTCCAGACCTCGAAGCCGCTCGTCATCATCGCTGAGGACGTCGAGGGCGAGGCTCTTGCCACGCTCGTCGTCAACAAGCTGCGCGGCGGCCTCAAGATCGCTGCCGTCAAGGCTCCGGGCTTCGGCGACCGCCGCAAGGCCATGCTCGAGGACATCGCGATCCTCACCGGCGGCCAGGTGATCTCGGAAGACCTCGGCATCAAGCTCGAGAACGTCACTCTCGACATGCTCGGCCGTGCGAAGAAGGTGCAGATCTCCAAGGAGAACACCACCATCGTCGACGGCGCTGGCCAGAAGGCCGAGATCGAGGGCCGCGTTGCCCAGATCAAGCAGCAGATCGAAGAGACCACTTCGGACTACGACCGTGAGAAGCTCCAGGAGCGTCTCGCCAAGCTCGCTGGCGGCGTTGCCGTCATCCGCGTCGGCGGTGCGACCGAGGTTGAGGTCAAGGAGAAGAAGGACCGCGTCGACGACGCTCTGAACGCAACCCGCGCCGCTGTGGAAGAGGGTATCGTTCCGGGTGGTGGCACCGCGCTCCTGCGCGCTTCGGCCAACCTCTCGGCCAAGGGCGCCAACGCTGACCAGGAAGCCGGCATCAACATCATCCGTCGCGCTCTGCAGGCTCCGGCTCGCCAGATCGCCACGAACGCTGGTGACGAGGCTTCGGTCGTTGTCGGCAAGATCCTCGAGAACGCGTCGTCCACCTTCGGCTACAACGCCCAGACCGGCGAGTTCGGCGACATGATCGCTGCCGGTATCGTCGACCCGACCAAGGTCGTCCGTACCGCTCTGCAGGACGCTGCTTCGGTTGCCGGCCTGCTGATCACCACCGAGGCCATGATCGCCGAGGCTCCGAAGAAGGACACCCCGGCTCCGGCAATGCCGGGCGGCATGGGTGGCATGGGCGGCATGGACTTCTAATAAGTCCGGCTACCAGCCAGTTATCAGCGGGGCGGCAGCGATGCCGCCCCGTTTTTTTGTGCCCGCGCGCAACCAAAGCGACATGAGCCCGTTTTCCTGCACGGCCGCGATCGGCTGTTATGAAGGATGGAAAACATGCCCAATACAGATCAGGTCAAAGGTGTGGCCAAGCAGGCCAAAGGTGCGGTGAAGGAAGCAGCCGGCAAGGCGACCGGCTCCCGCAAGATGGAAGCTGAAGGCAAGGTAGATCTGGTCGCTGGCAAGACACAGAAGGCCTACGGCGACGTGAAGGACAAGGTTAAGAAGGCGCTCTGAGGCGTCCCACTCAGGCAACGTAAACTGAGGAGCGATCCTAGCGGCTCGCTCCTTTTTATATTTCGCGGTGGACCTGCTGCTGCCTGCCAGCTAACCACGTCCGGTGCTCACCGACGCTTCCCTCATTGGCCTTGCGCTTTCCGCCTTCACCTCGGCGACGATCCTGCCCGGTGCGTCGGAGGCGGTGCTGGCGGCAATGCATGCCGCCGAAGTGCGGCCTGCGGGGATGCTGCTTGCAATCGCCAGCATCGGCAACATCACCGGATCGTGCGTCAACTGGATTCTCGGCCGCTATCTCTCCCGTTTTTCGGACCGCCGCTGGTTCCCGGTTTCGCCCGCCCAGTTGGAACGCGCGAGTGGCTGGCCGAGCCTGTTGCTTTCCTGGCTGCCGGTCATAGGTGATCCTCTGACGGTCGTTGCCGGCTTGCTGCGCACGCCGTTTCCGGTGTTTCTTTTGGTGGTGGCAATCGCCAAGACGGCGCGGTATGCAGCAGTACTGTGGCTGATCGACCAGATTTGACCACCCACTGCCGGCCTCGCCAGCCAACGGACGAGCAAGCCAAGGACGGCTCTGAACTGGAGACCGACATGAGCAGTACCCGCACCGAAACAGATACCTTTGGCCCGATTGAGGTTCCCGCCGATCGCTACTGGGGCGCGCAGGCGCAGCGTTCGCTGGGCAATTTCAAGATCGGCTGGGAAAAGCAGCCGCAGCCGGTCATCCGTGCGCTCGGCATCGTCAAGCGCGCCGCCGCCGAAGCCAACCGCGAGCTCAGCAAGCTGGACGCACAACTTGCCGACGCCATCATCGCCGCGGCGCAGGAGGTAATCGACGGCAAGCTCGACGATCATTTCCCGCTGGTCGTCTGGCAGACCGGTTCGGGCACGCAGTCGAACATGAACGCCAACGAGGTGATCTCGAACCGCGCGATCGAGATGCTTGGCGGCGAGAAGGGCTCGAAGAAGCCGGTCCATCCCAACGACCACGTCAACATGAGCCAGTCTTCGAACGACACCTATCCGACAGCGATGCATGTTGCCTGTGCTGAGGAGATCGTTCACCGCCTGCTGCCGGCGCTGAAGAAGCTGCACGCCGCGCTCGACGCCAAGGCGCAGGCCTGGAACCACATCATCAAGATCGGCCGCACCCACACGCAGGACGCGACCCCGCTGACGCTCGGCCAGGAGTTTTCGGGCTACGCGGCGCAGGTCGCGAACGGCATCGCCCGCATCGAATCTACGCTTCCCGGCCTGATGCAGCTCGCGCAGGGCGGCACCGCTGTCGGCACCGGCCTCAACGCGCCGATCGGCTTTGCCGAGAAGGTGGCGGAACGGATCGCGTCGATCACCGGCCTGCCGTTCACCTCGGCGCCGAACAAGTTCGAGGCGCTGGCGGCACACGACGCGATGGTGTTCTCGCACGGCGCGATCAACACGGTCGCGGCCTCGCTGTTCAAGATCGCCAACGACATCCGCTTCCTCGGCTCCGGCCCGCGCGCGGGTCTCGGCGAGCTGGCGCTACCGGAAAACGAGCCGGGCTCGTCGATCATGCCGGGCAAGGTGAACCCCACCCAGTGCGAGGCGATGACGCAGGTCTGTGTGCAGATCTTCGGCAACCACGCCGCGCTCACCTTCGCCGGCAGCCAGGGCCATTTCGAGCTCAACGTCTACAACCCGGTGATGGCCTACAACTTCCTGCAGTCGGTGCGGCTGATGGCCGACGCGGCCGTCTCCTTCACCGATAATTGCGTGGTTGGCATAGAGCCGCGCGAGGACAACATCCGGGCAGGCGTCGAGCGCTCGCTGATGCTGGTCACGGCGCTGGCGCCGAAGATCGGCTACGACAATGCGGCAAAGATCGCCAAGACCGCGCACAAGAATGGCACCACGCTGCGCGAGGAAGCGCTGGCGACCGGGCTGGTGACGGCGGAAGAGTATGACGCGATCGTGCGCCCGGAGGCGATGACTCGTCCGGGCTGAGCAACACAAAAATCTGTGAACGACCGTTTACCTGCCGTTCTCTTTTTGTGAACGATGAGTTCGGCATTAGCTGGCTTGTTGTTGCGTCGGAAAGCTTTATTTCCGGCGGGACCAAACGGAGAGCCTTTGCATGTCCAACGCCAACGATATTCTTCTTCTTGCTGCCCGCATTCTGCTGGCGCTGATGTTCCTCGTCTCGGGCTTCCCGATGATCTTCGGTGCGGCTGGWTTTGCCGGCTMCCTCGGCAGCCTCGGCATGCCGATGCCGCTGGTCGTGACCTGGCTGGTCATCGCCCTCAAGGTCCTCGGCGGCATTGCCCTCGTCATCGGCTTCCAGACGCGCCTCGTCTCGTGGGCGTTCATCGCCTTCTGTGTCGCCACCGCCTTCATCGGCCACTTCCCGGCGGAAATGACGGTGTTCTGGAAGAACATTGCCGTTGCCGGCGGCTTCCTCGCCCTTATCGCCGCAGGCCCCGGCGCGCTGTCGGTCGACAAGCGCTAGGCGGCTGCAGCACTGAACACGAAAGGCCCGGAGCGATCCGGGCCTTTTTTGTCTGTGGGCGCGGGTCTGATTTGCGCCTGGCTTCGGACGCGTTGCGAGTGGAGAGGTTCAGGCCTGGATGCCCCGGTCGAGCCGGGGCATGACGAAGAAGGAGAGGCAGGCGTGAAGGTCGGTAGTGGAGAGGGGTGCGCTCATCTCACGGCTTTTGCGCGCCAGATCTCAGCCTTCGTCATCCTCGGCCTTGAGCCGAGGATCCATGCCGGAACGTTTGCCGTAGAACGAAGCGGTGGAGACTACCTGCCGTTCAGCGCCGCGAAGACCGAGGTGATCGTTGCCTCGTCCTCGGCGTTGCGCGGCTTGAGCGACTGCACCAGGCAGGCTTCCGAGCGCAGAATGACGCCATCCTCGAGAATCTTCAGCTTGTTCGCGCGCAGCGTCGAGCCGGTCGAGGTGATGTCGACGATGACGTCTGCCGAGCCTGCCGCCGGGGCGCCCTCGGTCGCGCCGAGGCTTTCGACGATGCGATAGACCTGGATTCCGTGCTGGCTGGAGAAAAACCTTTGCGTCAGCCGCCAGTACTTCGTCGCAATCCGCAGCCGGCGGCCATGCCGCTGGCGGAATTCTGCTGCCACGTCATCGAGGTCGGCCATTGTGTCGACGTCGAGCCAGGCTTCCGGCACCGCAACGATGACGTCGGCACGGCCAAAACCGAGCCGTGCGCCGATGGCGACGCGGTTCTCCCAGTCGGCGATGGTTTCCTGCACCAGGTCCTCGCCGGTAACGCCGAGGTCGATCGTGCCGGCGCCAAGCTCGCGCGCGATCTCCGAGGCCGACATGAAGGCGATCTCAACGTCGCTGCGGCCCTCGACCGTGGCGCGGTAGCTGCGTGCATCGGTCGGCGCGTTGACCTTCAGCCCCGCACGTTCGAGCGAGGCGATCGACTCGTCCTTGAGGCGGCCCTTGGAGGGGAGGGCGATCGTGATCGTCATGCCGCGTCTCCCCTGAGGTTGGCGATGCGGTCGAGCCACACCGAGAAGCCGACGCCGGGGATCGGCTCCTTCGCGCCCAGCATGGTGAGCAGGCGGTCGTAGCGGCCGCCGATCAGCGGGCGTCCGTCGCCCGAGGTGATCTCGAAGACGAGGCCGGTGTAGTAGTCGAGCGGGCGGCCGAAGGCGGCGTCGTAGACGACCAGCCCTTGCGGCAACTCATGCGCGGCGATCGCCGCCGCGCGGGCGCAGAACAGCTCCATCGCCGAGCCCAGCGACACGCCGGTGTCCTTCGCGAAGGCTTCGAGCGCGTCGGTCGCCTGCTCCAGCGGCGCGCGGATGGCGAGGAAGGTCTTCAGCGCGTCGAGCGCTTCCTTCGACAGGCGCACGCTGCGCAGCTGCTGCTTTTCGGTGAGGCGCTGGGCGATTTCCTGCGGCGTGCGGCCGGCGGAGGCGGAAAGCCCTGCTTCCTCCATTCGCTCGGTCACATAGCGCACCAGCCCGTCGTGGTCGCCCATGGCGATCAGTTCCGCCGCCTTCTGGTCGGTGGTCGCCGAGTGCGACGGGTTCGCAAGGTCTTCGAGCGCGCTGGCAAGCTGCGGTGCCGAACCGAAGGCGCGCGCAAGGCGCTTCTGCCAGCCGCGCGGCAGCCCAAGAGCAGCAAGCACCGCTTCGAACACGCGCTGGTCGCCAAGCGTGATCTTCAGCGGCACGCCGGGAAGCGTGCGCGAGATCAGCGCGTGCGCGTCGGCAACGGAACGGGCGTCTGCTTTGGCAATGTCCGTCTCGCCGAGATCCTCGATCCCGGCCTGCAGGAATTCCGCCTCGCCGTCGCGGCGCTGGCGGAACACGTTGCCGAGATAGGCATAACGGCGCGGGGTGCCGGCCTGCGAGGCAATGTGGTCGAGGCAGACCGGAATGGTGAATTCCGGACGCAGGCAGAGCGTCTGCCCGGTCTCGCTTTCGGTCAGGAAGATGCGGCGGCGCAGGTCCTCGCCCGCCATGTCGAGAAAGGGGTCTGCCGGCTGCAGCACGGCGACCTCGGTGCGGGTCGCGCCGCGTTCATCGAACAGAGCGAGGATGTCGGCGGCAAAGGGTGGCAGGCGCTGGATCATTGCGCCCCGCTTTGCTCGGCCTTCTGCGCTTCGAGAACGCCCCGGACTGCGGCGACCAGCTCCTCTTCCTTGACGGAGAACTGGGCCGGGCGGCTGGCGCGCCATTCGGTGTTGTCGGTGATTTTGGCCGCGGCCTTGGCGCCGGCAACAAGGTCCTTGATCTGCACTTCGCCATTTGCGCGCTCGTCGCCGCCCTGGATGACGACGCACGGCGCGCCGCGACGGTCGGCGTACTTCATCTGCGCCTTCATACCCGAGCCGCCGAGATACATCTCGGCGCGGATGCCCGCCTGGCGCAGCGCCGACACCATCTTCTGGTAGCGGCCAAGCGACTCGGTGTCCTTGTCCATGACGAGGACAACGACCGGAGCGGTCACATCGGTGTTTTCGAGCTTGCCGAGGTTCTTGAGCGCGGCCGTCAGGCGCGACACGCCGATCGAGAAACCGGTGGCCGGGACGGGCCCGCCGCCGGCGACCGAGCCGAAGCGGACGATCTCGCCCTGGTCGTTCGGCACCTCGAACAGCAGCTCGGCCTCGTAGACCGGGCCGGTGTAGTATTCGAGGCCGCGCACGACCGACGGGTCGATCTTGATGCGGCCGTCATCATAGCCGGCAGCCGCGATCAGCTCGCGGATCTGGGCGAGTTCCTCAACGCCCTCGTTGCCGGCAACCTCGCCGGTTTCGATATAGGCGAGCACCTTGGAGATGGCGTCGTCGTCGAGCTGGGCGCCCTTGGTAAAGTCGCCGCTTTCGTCGAGGCGGCCCTTGCCGAGGAGCAGGCGCACGCCTTCCGGCCCGAACTTGTCGAGCTTGTCGATGGCGCGCAGGACGGTCAGGCGGCGGCCTGCGTTCTCGTCGCCGCCGAGGCCAATCGACTCGAGCACGCCGTCGAGCACCTTGCGGTTGTTGATGCGGATCACGTAGTCGCCGCGCTTGATGCCGACCGCCTCGAGCGTGTCTGCCATCATCATCGCCATTTCGGCGTCAGCGGCGAGGCCCGGCGTTCCGACGATGTCGGCGTCGAACTGCATGAACTGGCGGAAGCGGCCCGGGCCCGGCTTCTCGTTGCGGAACACGTAGCCGGAGCGGTAGGAGCGGAACGGCTTCGGGATCGACTCGAAGTTTTCGGCGACGAAGCGCGCCATCGGCGCGGTCAGGTCGTAGCGCAGCGACAGCCACTGCTCGTCATCGTCCTGGAAAGAGAAGACGCCTTCGTTGGGGCGGTCCTGGTCGGGCAGGAACTTGCCGAGCGCGTCGGTGTATTCGATCATCGGCTGCTCGATCGGCTCGAAGCCGTAGAGCTCGTAGACCGCACGGATTTTCGCGGTCATGGCGTCGACCGCGCGGATGTCGGCCGAATGGCGATCGACGAAGCCCCGCGGGAGCCGCGCCTTCATCTTTTCCGCCTTCTCAGCCATCGCCGTATTCCGTCCGTTCTGTGTTGGAGATCTTGTGCCGAATGAGCGCCGGTTTCCTACCCGATAAGAGGAAGAGCGGCAAGGAGAGGACGCAGTTGCATTTCAGCAACTCTGCAAAATATCCAGATGAAACCAAAGCGGGGGCTATGGAGTTTGCCTCAAAGCAGGATTATGAGCCCCCCAACCTCGCGCCACGTCCTAACCGGATCGTAACCAAGGCGCCCTAAAACTCCGCTGAGAAGCAACCGAGATGACCCCCGTGAAAGCCGCATTTTTGTCCGTGTTCATGCTGTCCGGCATTCTGATGTGGGGCGCAGCCATTTATTCCGCAGATGCCGCAAGCGGCCACCGCGTGGTCGATGGCTACGGGGTCGCGGAAGCCCGCTGATCGCTGAGCCTGGCTAGCGGCCGAGATCGGTCGCGATAAAGCGCTTTTCCTTTCCGTCTATCACCAGTGCCGTCAGCCTGCCGGTGGCGAATGCCTTCGTGTCGACGTTGACGCGGCTGGGCAGCACCTCCGGCTCGCGGCACGGCGTGTGCCCGTGCACGATGACCTTGTCGTACAGGCCGCGGTGGTTGTGGAACTCGCCCCGGATCCAGCACAGATCGTGCGTCGACTGCGAGTCGAGCGCGACGCCCGGCCGCACACCCGCATGGCAGAAGAAGAAGTCGCCGAACGTGACGGAGTGCTTCAGGTCGCGCAGGAACTGCAGGTGCGAGTCCGGCATCGCCGAAAGAAGCTGGCAATGGCTCTCGAAGAGCTCGTCGCGCCGCATCGTTCTTAGCTCCACGCCGTAGGACGCGGCCGTGTCGAATCCGCCATAGTCGATGAAGAGATAGGCGTCCTGCGGATTGGCGAGGAAGTCGAGGAAGCCCTCATCGTGATTGCCGCAGAGGGCAATGATCCGCTCGTCGCGCGCTGAAGCCCTCGCCAGGAAATCCAGCACTTCGCGTGACTGCGGCCCACGGTCCGCATAGTCGCCAAGATGGATGATGCGCCAGTCAGCGATGTGATCGCGGGCGATCTCGTCCGCGATCATCTCGTGCATCCGGCTCAGGCAATCGAAGCGGCCATGCACGTCGCCGATGGCATAGATGCGTATGCCATCGGGACCTGTCGCGTTCGTATAGTCGATGCCCTTGCCGAGGTTCATGCCCCCAGTCTAGCCGCGTTCCCTCGGCTTGTAGAGCATGTCTGGTCCTGCATCGCGGATGTCGCGTTTGCCACAGAGTGCCAGCGTGATGTCGAGCTCGCGACGGATGATCTCGAGCGCGCGCGTGACGCCCGCCTTGCCCCCGGCGCCGAGGCCATAGAGGAACGGGCGGCCGATGAAAGTGCCCTTCGCGCCGAGGCACAGCGCCTTGAGCACGTCCTGGCCGGAGCGAATACCGCCGTCGATATGGACCTCGATGCGGTCGCCGACCGCATCGACGATCTCCGGCAGCACCGAGATCGACGACGGCGCGCCGTCCAGCTGGCGGCCGCCATGGTTGGAGACGATGATCGCGTCGGCGCCCGTGTTGGCCGCCATCTTCGCGTCCTCGACGTCGAGGATGCCCTTGATGATCAGCTTGCCGCCCCAGCGTTCCTTGATCCAGGCAACGTCCTTCCACGACAGCTGCGGATCGAACTGCTCGGCGGTCCACGATGAAAGAGAGGACAGGTCCGTCACGTTCTTCACGTGGCCGGCGATGTTGCGGAAGGTGCGGCGGCTGGTGCCGAGCATGCCCATGCACCAGGCTGGGCGGGTCGCCATCTGCCAGATGTGCCTGGGCGTGAACTTGGGCGGCGCGGACAGGCCGTTGCGCAAATCCTTGTGGCGCTGGCCGAGGATCTGCAGGTCGGCGGTGAGCACCAGCGCAGAGCATTTCGCCGCCTTGGCGCGGTCGATCAGGTCGGCCACGAAGTCGCGGTCGCGCATCACGTAGAGCTGGAACCAGAACGGCTTCTTCGTGACCGAGGCGACGTCTTCGATCGAGCAGATGCTCATGGTCGACAGCGTGAACGGCACGCCGAACTCCTCAGCGGCCCGGGCCGCGAGCATCTCACCGTCGGCGTGCTGCATGCCTGTGAGGCCCGTCGGCGCGAGCGCGACCGGCATCGAAACTTCCTGGCCGACCATGGTCGTCTTCAGCGAGCGGTTGGTCATGTCGACCAGTACGCGCTGACGCAGCTTGATCTTCTGAAAATCTTCCTCGTTGGCCCGGTAGGTGCCTTCCGTCCATGCGCCCGAGTCGGCGTAGTCGAAGAACATCTTCGGCACACGGCGGCGCGCGCACTCCTTCAGGTCGGCGATAGTCAGGTACTTGTCCATCCTTGCCTCATTCATGTTCGGATTTGTCTGGTCGCGCCGCCGATCGGCGGTGTCTCGTTCATGCCGGCAAGAACTTCGGCAATGTGCCGAACCTCGATTGCCGAACCATCCCGCTTGAGCTTGCGGGCAATGCCAAGCAGGCAGCCGAGTTCGCTGGAAACCAGCATGCCGGCGCCTGCGTCACGAATGTCGTCGGTGAGCGCGGCGGAAGAGGATGAGCAGGCGCTGGCGCCGAAGCCGCAGCATTTTGCGGCGCCGGGAAGCTCCCGGAGCGCGACGCCCTCGACTGCCGAAAGCAGCGCGCGCGGTTGTTCGCGGATGCCGAGTTCTCCGAGTGCCGTGCAGCTGTCGTGCAGCGCAATGCTTGCATCGACGCGTGTCGAGCCGGGTTCAGCCTGCATCACGTCGGCGAGGAACGCCGTCAGCTCATAGGCCTTTTCGGAGAAGCGTGCGGCGCGTTCCGCCCATTCCGGCTCATCGGCAAGGAGCGCGGCATAGCGCTTCAAAACGCTCGCGCAGGAGGGGGAAGGCGCAACGACGAAATCATAGCCGTCGAAGGTGTCGATCACCCGTTCGGCATGGCCACGCAAATCGTCGAGGTCATCCGCTCGCAGGGCAGGGCGGCCGCAGCAGTGCTGCGCCTCTGGCACTTCAACCCGGCAACCGGCCTCTTGCAACAGCCTGATCGCGGCGTAGCCAACGGCCGGCCGGAACGACTCGACCAGGCACGTGGTGAACAGGCCCACGCGCGGACGAAGGTTTTCTGATAGCCCCATTGCCGCTCGCCTAACCGCCGCGCTGGCGAAGGCGCAGGCGCGAGACGCGCTGCCATTCGCCACTCCGCTCGGCTTCATTCATTGCCCGCTCGACATAGTCGATATGCGCCCGCGCCGCCTCGCGCGCGGCATCGGGATCGCCGGCGACGATGGCGTCGTAGATCGCTCGGTGCTGGGCAAGCAGCACCTCCTGCGTCGCCGGGGTCTTGTAGATCAAGGTGCGGCTGAGAAAGACGCCGTCGGCCAGCAGCCGGTAGCAGGAGCGCAGCGTGTGGAGGAGAATGATGTTGTGCGCGCACTCGCCGACCGCGTTGTGGAACTCGACGTCGATGGCAACCTCGTCCTCGAAATTGCCGCTGGCGTTGGCCTCCTCCATCCGCTGCATGATGCGTGCAAGCAGGGCACGGTCGTCCTCGGTTGCACGGCGCGCGGCGAACTCGGCTGCGACGCCTTCGATTTCCCGGCGGTATTCGAGATAATCGGCCGCGGCCTTGCGATTGCCGGCAATGAGGTCCATCACCGGCGGCGCGAACACCTCGCCGATGACGTCAGCGACGTGGGTGCCGCCGCCCGGCCGCGTCACAACCAGCCCGCGTTGTTCGAGTTCCTTGAGCGCATCGCGTACAATGGGCCGCGACACGTCAAACTGCCGCGCCAGCTCGCGCTCGCCCGGCAGCTTGTCGCCGGGGCGCACGACGCCCTCGAGAATCAGCATCTCGACCTGGCCGATCACGTCGTCGGCGGTGCGGGAGTGGGTAACGCGGGAGAATATCTCGTTCACGGCTTATGAGGCCCGTTCTTTGTGGCCAAGTATAAGAAGTGGGTGCCGACCGGTCAAATTTATTATCCGGTTGGCGAAGCGTCACGGCGTCGCGGTGCATGAATGCGTTCGTGGATTGCCGTCTGCGGCGCACACTGGTAAAGAGATTTTACCACTTTCGGAGTTTGCCGATGTCCGGTCTCGTCATGCCCGCGCTCAACGCGCAGACAATCGCCCGCCGCGATGAAATCATCGCCGACATGAAGATCATCGTCCCGGGCGAGGGCGTCGTTCACACCGAGAACGGCATGCGCCCGTTCGAGACGGACGCGCTGACCGCTTACCGCCAGATGCCGCTGGTCGTTGTCCTGCCGGAGACGGTACAGCAGGTCTCGCGCATCCTGAAATATTGCCACGACCGCAATATCCGCGTCGTGCCGCGCGGCTCGGGCACGTCGCTGTCGGGCGGTGCGCTGCCGCTGGGCGACGCGGTGCTGCTGGTGATGACCCGCTTCAACCGCATCCTCGACATCGACTACGCCAACCGCACGGTGACCGCGCAGCCGGGCGTGACCAATCTCGGCATCACCAATTCCGTCCAGCACGAGGGCTTCTACTACGCGCCGGACCCGTCGTCGCAGATCGCCTGCTCGATCGGCGGCAACATCGCCGAAAATTCCGGCGGCGTGCACTCGCTGAAATACGGCCTCACCGCCAACAACGTGCTCGGCATTGAGATGGTGTTGATGAACGGCGAGGTGGTGCGCATTGGCGGCAAGCATCTCGACGCGGAGGGCTATGACCTTCTCGGCATCATGACCGGCTCGGAAGGCCTGCTTGGCGTCGTCACCGAGGTCACGGTCCGTATCCTCAAGAAGCCGGAGACGGCGCGCGCCGTGCTGCTCGGCTTTCCGTCGAGTGAGCAGGCCGGCCAGTGCGTTGCCGACATCATCGGCGCGGGCATCATTCCCGGCGGCATGGAGATGATGGACCGGCCCGCGATCCACGCGGCCGAAGACTTTGTTCACGCCGGCTATCCGCTCGATGTCGAGGCGCTGCTGATCGTCGAGCTCGACGGCCCGGCGGCCGAGGTCGACCACCTGATCCAGCGCGTCGAAACGCTTGCCAGAGCGAACGGCTCGACCACCTGTCTCGTCTCGAATTCCGAAGCCGAGCGCATGACCTTCTGGGCCGGCCGCAAGGCCGCGTTCCCGGCAGTCGGCCGCATCTCGCCCGATTATCTCTGCATGGACGGCACCATTCCGCGCAAGGAACTGCCGAAGGTGCTGGCTGGTATGCGCGAGCTCTCGGAAAAGCATCGCCTGCGCGTCGCCAACGTCTTCCACGCCGGCGATGGCAATCTGCATCCGCTGATCCTCTACGACGCCAACAAGGACGACGAGTTGGAGCGTGCCGAGGCGTTTGGCGCCGACATCCTGCGGCTCTGCGTGAAGGTCGGCGGTGTTCTGACTGGCGAGCACGGCGTTGGCGTCGAAAAGCGCGACCTGATGCCAGAAATGTTTTCCGAGGACGACCTCAACCAGCAGATCCGGGTCAAGTGCGCCTTCGACCCCAACCATCTGCTCAACCCCGGCAAGGTGTTCCCGCAGCTGCACCGCTGCGCCGAGCTTGGCCGCATGCACGTGCATCGCGGCCAGATCGCCTTTCCGGACATTCCGAGATTCTGATGACCCGTTTCACGCCAACCACACCGGAAGAAGTGCTCGAGACCGTCCGCTGGGCGGCCGCAGAGGAAACACCCGTCGAGGTGCTGGGGCACGGGTCGAAGCGCGGGATCGGCCATGTCACCCAGACCGAGCACCAGATCGACCTGTCGAAGCTGACAGGTGTCACGCTCTATGAGCCGGAGGAACTGGTGCTTTCGGCGCGCGCCGGAACGCCGCTCGCCGAGATCGAGGCGCTGCTGGCCGAGCACAACCAGGAGCTCCAGTTCGAGCCGCTCGACTACGGCCCGCTGCTCGGCGAGGCTGAGGGCCGCGGTACGATCGGTGGCGTGCTGGCGGCCAACCTTTCCGGCCCGCGCCGGCTGAAGGCGGGTGCCGCGCGCGACCACATCCTCGGCATTCATGCCGTCTCCGGTCGAGGCGAAGCGTTCAAGTCGGGCGGGCGCGTCGTCAAGAACGTCACCGGCTATGATCTTTCCAAGGCCATGGCAGGTTCCTGGGGCACGCTTGCCGTCGTCACCGACGTCACCTTCAAGGTCATGCCTCGCGCGGAGACGGAAGCAACGCTCGTCCTGCGCGGCCTGACCGAAGAACAGGCGGCGGAAGCGATGTCGATCGCGATGGGCTCGAGCGGCGAGGTCGCGTCCGCCGCGCATCTGCCCGAAAGCGTCACCGGCCGCGTGCTCGACGGCGCCTTGCGCGGCAAGGGCTCGACCCTGCTGCGCCTCGAAGGCTTTGGCCCCTCGGTCGACTACCGTTTCGAGCGCCTGGCCGCCCTCCTGCAGGGCAGGGGCACGCAAGGGCGCATCGATGGTGATGAGTCGCGAAAACTCTGGCGCGAGATCCGCGACTGCCGGCCCTTCGCCGACGGCACCCCGCGCCCTGTCTGGCGGGTGTCGATGACGCCGTCGGAAGGCCACCGCATGGTGATGGCGCTGCGCATGGAAGCAGCCGTCGATGCCTTTTACGACTGGCAGGGCGGCCTGATCTGGCTGCGCATGGAGGCCTATCCGGAAGCGGAGGCCGTGCGCCGCCTCATCGCGCAGTTCGGCGGCGGGCACGCAACGCTCATTCGCGCGCATCCGATGGTTCGCGACGGCGTTCCCTTGTTCCAGCCGCCGGCGCGGGGCCTTGCCGCCCTGTCGCAGCGCCTCAAGGAACAATTCGACCCTAAGGGTATCCTCAATCCCGGCAGGATGGGTTTCTGATGCAGACCAACTTTTCGCTCGCCCAGCTCGCCGATCCGCACGTCGCGGAGGCCGAATCCATCCTGCGCAAATGCGTCCACTGCGGCTTCTGCACGGCGACCTGCCCGACCTTCGTCACGCTCGGCAACGAGCTCGACAGCCCGCGCGGGCGCATCTACCTGATCAAGGACATGCTCGAGAACGGTCGTGCGGCCGATGACGAGATCGTCACCCACATCGACCGCTGCCTGTCGTGCCTGTCCTGCATGACGACCTGCCCGTCGGGCGTGAACTACATGCACCTGGTCGATCATGCCCGCACGCATATCGAGAAGACCTACAGGCGCCCGCTGATCGACCGCATGATCCGGTCGCTTCTGGCGGCGGTGCTGCCCTACCCGTCGCGGTTCCGCGCAGCGCTGAAGCTGGCGGCGCTCGGACGCCCGTTCACGGGGCTGTTCGACAAGGTCCGGCCGCTGCGCCCGCTTGGTGCCATGCTGCGGCTGGCGCCCGAGACGGTTCCGGCGGCCTCGAAGATCTCCGAGCCTGCGACCCATGCCGCCGCCGGCACGAGGCGTGGCCGCGTTGCCATCCTTACCGGCTGCGCGCAGTCGGTGCTGGAGCCAGGCATCAACGACGCGACCGTTTCCCTGCTCAACCGCATCGGCGTCGAGGTCGTGGTGCCTGAGGGCGAGGGCTGCTGCGGCGCGCTGGTGCACCACATGGGCCGCGAGGAGGAGTCGCTTGCAGCTGCCCGCCGCAACGTCGACGCCTGGACGCGCGAGATCGACAATGGCGGGCTCGACGCCATCATCATCACCGCCTCCGGCTGCGGCACGACGATCAAGGATTACGGCTTCATGCTGCGCCTCGATCCGGCCTATGCGGAAAAGGCCGCGCGCGTGTCTGCATTGGCGAAAGACATCACCGAGTACCTTGCCTCGATCGAATTGCCGGAGCCCGCGATCCGTCCGGGCCTCACCGTTGCCTATCACTCGGCCTGCTCGATGCAGCACGGCCAGAAGGTCGTGCGTCAGCCGAAGGAGCTGCTTCAGAAGGCAGGGTTCATTGTCAAGGAACCGGCGGAAGGGCACCTCTGCTGCGGCTCGGCCGGCACCTACAACATCCTGCAGCCGGAGATTTCGGCAAAACTCAAGGCGCGCAAGGTGAAGAACATCGAGGCGACGGGTGCTGCACTCGTCGCCACCGGCAATATCGGCTGCATCACCCAGATCGCCTCGGCGGCCAGGTTGCCGGTGGTGCATACGGTAAAACTGCTCGACTGGGCCTATGGCGGAAGGAAGCCGGAGGGTGTGCCGTCGGCGGGGTAGGGACGGTCGACGGTCCGCAGCTGTCGTTGGCGCTGTGCATTGAATGCAAGCGCAGAGCAGCTGAGAAGCAGCGTCTGCATCTGAAATGCAGCATCCGGCAGCCCCCTCCGCCGCCTTCGGCGGCACCTCCCCCGCTTCGCAGGGGAGGATCCTGAGGTCGCAGCTCACGGCCAGGCCCCGCTTATCTTGGAGCGTCTCTGGCATGGATCCCCTGCTCGCGCCCGCTTCGCGGGCTTGGCGAGGATGACGAAGAGGAAGGGGCCCGGAAAATCAGCAACGTTTCAGCAGCTAGGGATCGGACCGCTGCATCATTTCCGCTTCGTCATGGCCGGGCTTGACCCGGCCATCCATGCCGGCACGCTGATGCTCTCGCGGCCGTGCAGAACTTTGCGCAACGGTTCCGGGATCCTCCCCTGCGAAGCGGGGGAGGTGCCGCCGAAGGCGGCGGAGGGGGCGTCTGGCATGAACCATGGCAGGCTCAAGCTTGCGCTAAATCGCGACGCTCCAAGACGTTTAACCCCGGCACAAAAAACGAAAAGGGACGGATGGCCGATGCCATTCCGCCCCTTGGCGTCGCAGCTTTCGCTGCGCCCCGGTCAGGCTTGTCCCCGAACCTGACCGGCCATCCCCCCTCCGGGATATTCAGATCACGATCACCGTCGCCCCCACCGGCACGCGGTCGTAGAGGTCGATCACGTCCTCGTTGCGCATGCGGATGCAGCCGGACGACACGTTGCCGCGGATCGTGTGCGGCTGATTGGTGCCATGAATGCGATAAAGTGTCGAGCCCAGATAAAGCGCTCGCGCGCCAAGCGGATTCTCAGGGCCACCCTTCACGAAGGTCGGCAGGATGCGGCCCTTCTTCTTCTCGCGGGCGATCATTTCGGCGGGCGGGCGCCAGTCCGGCCATTCGGCCTTGCGGGTGACCTTGTGGGTACCCGCCCACTCGAAGCCGGGCTTGCCGGTGCCGACGCCGTAGCGGCGCGCCTTGCCGCCTTCCTCGACAAGATAGAGGAAGTGCTCGCGCGTATTGATGACGATCGTGCCTGGCTTGTGCGGGCCGTCATAATCGACAACCTGCGGCAGGAATTTTGGATCGATCTCCCGCGGCTTTGGGATGTCGCGCGGCGCGCTCGGCAGCGCGGCGGTCCGCACCTCGTCCGGCTTGCGCTCGCGGGCAACGATATTCGGCTTCGGCGTGGCACCCGAGCGCACCACCGGATCGGGTGCAACGCGGGCGCGGAGCGTAGGTGCCGGCTGCGGCTGGCGGCGGGGCTCTGCCCGGTGAACAGGGCGGCCCTGCGGGGCCCGCTGCAGCTGGATGACCCATGGCGCGGAAAGATCGGGACTGACGAGCAGCGGCGGCGCCTCCCGGTAGCGGTCGCTTGCTGCTGCCTGCTGCAAGCCAAGACCCGAGATCGCAGTCGCGATCAGGAAGGACAAAGTCAATCTCATGCGACGTACCCTCAAACCCATCGTCGTGACGCGGATTGTCAGGAGAAGCGCCGCAAAAAGTGTGAACAACCTTCCATAAATTGCCAGCCATCGCATAAACCTTTCCGCATGGTTACCTTCGGGTTTCGCGGCTTGGTAAAGGAAGGATTGCGGGATGAGCATCGGCGAGGGGCTGGTCGCAGGCGAGGATGGCGCGCTTCGTTGCGCATGGCATGGCAACCTGCCGGACTATCTGCGCTACCATGACGAGGAGTGGGGCCATCCGGTCGACAGCGACATCCGCCTGTTCGAGAAGCTGTGCCTCGAAGGTTTTCAGTCCGGCCTCTCCTGGCTGACGATCCTGCGCAAGCGCGAGAATTTCCGCGCCGCCTTCCACGGCTTCGACTTCCGCAAGCTGGCGGAAGAAGACGAGGCGGCCGCCATCGAGCGGAACCTGCAGGATGCCGGCATCGTCCGCCATCGCGGCAAGATCGCCTCGGTCTACAACAACGCCCGCCGCGCGGTGGAGCTCGCGGAAGAACAGGGTTCTCTCGCGCGCTTCTTCTGGTCGTTCGAGCCGGGCCCGGACGAGCGGCCGCAGGTGCTCGACTGGGCGACGCTGCGCACCCTTGGCAAGACGCCGACCTCGATTCGCATCTCGAAGGAGCTGAAGAAGCGCGGCTGGAGCTTCGTCGGGCCGACCACCGTCTACGCCTTCATGCAGGCGATGGGGCTGGTCAACGACCACATCGAGGGCTGCGTCTGCCGCGTCCGGATCGACCAGAAGCGCGCGGCCTTCCGCCGTCCCGTCTGACGCATGCACGCGAAAGCGGGTGACACCAGCGGCACGTTAAGCTAATTCCCTGACGCCGGCGGCGAGGCTGGTGATGACAGGAGAATGAGCGGGTTCATGGCGAATTTGATCGAGAGCTTGGACGACATCGCCGGGAACTATTCCGCTATCCTGTGTGACGTCTGGGGCGTGATCCACAACGGCGTCGCCTCCTTCCCTTCCGCGGTCGCGGCCCTGCAGCGGGCGCGCCAGAAGGGGCTTCCCGTCATCCTCATCACCAACGCGCCGCGCCCGAGCCCGGACGTGCGCGAGCAGATCGCCTCGCTCAGCGTACCGGACGATGCCTGGGACCGCATCATCACCTCGGGCGACGTGACGCGCGAGCTGATCCGCCACGCCCCGCGAAAAATCTTCCACATCGGCCCCGACCGCGACCTGACGCTCTATGATGGCCTGGACGTCGAGATCGTCGAGGAGTTCGAGGCGGCCGCCGTCGTCTGCACCGGCCTGTTCGACGACAACACCGAGACGCCGGAAGACTATGCCGAGATGCTGCAGCGTCTGCGCATGCGCAACCTGCCGTTCATCTGCGCAAATCCGGATATCGTGGTCGAGCGCGGCGACAAGCTGATCTGGTGCGCGGGCGCCCTTGCGCGCGACTACGGCCAGCTTGGCGGCCGCACCGAGATCGCCGGCAAGCCGCACCGCCCGATCTACGAGGCAGCACTTGCCGCCGCGAGCGAGGTGCTCGGGCGCGAGGTCTCCCGCTCGGAAGCGGTCGCCATCGGCGACGGCGTCCTGACCGACGTCAAGGGCGGCGTGACCAACGGCATTGACGTCCTCTACGTCTCCGGCGGCATCCACGCCGCCGACTATGGCGACACGCTGTCCCCGGACCCGGTGCGTCTCGCAGCCTTCCTTGACAAGCATGGGTTCGCGCCGGTGGCCGTCATTCCACGCTTGAGATAGCTGATGACCGAAACTCGCATCCAGCGCATACCCTCGACGACTGCGCTGCCGGCAGCGTTGCGCGGCGGCGTCGTGGCAATCGGCAATTTTGACGGTGTGCATCGCGGGCATCAGGCCGTGCTGGAACGCGCGCTGGATGAGGCGCGCAGGAAGAACGTTCCGGCGCTGGTCCTGACCTTCGAGCCGCACCCGCGCGAGACCTTCAGGCCCGACACGCCGCTGTTTCGCCTCACCACCGCGCCGGTGCGCGCAAGGCTTCTCGATGCGCTGGGCTTCGATGGCGTCGTCGAGCAGCACTTCGACCAGGAATTCTCCGCTTGCACCGCGATCGAGTTCGTCGAGCGGGTGCTGCTCAAGGAACTCGGCATCAGCCACGTCGTCACCGGCTACGACTTCCATTTTGGCAAAGGCCGCGAGGGAACCCCTGCCTTCCTGTTGGAGCAGGGCAACGCGCGCGGCTTCGGCGTGACGCTCGTCGACGCCTTCTGCGACGAGGGCTCCGGTGTCATATCGTCGAGCCGCATCCGCGGCCTGCTGACAGAAGGCGACGTGACCCAGGCCGCTGGCCTGCTTGGCTACCGCTATACGGTCATGGCCGAGATCAGCCACGGCAAGAAGCTCGGCCGCGAGCTGGGGTTCCCCACCGCCAACATGGAGCTTGCGGCCAGCAACGGCCTGAAGCACGGCATCTACGCCGTGCGCCTGCGACATCCGGACGGCTCGCTGCATGACGGCGTCGCCAGCTTCGGCCGGCGTCCAACCGTTGACGATGATGGTGCGCCGCTGCTCGAAACCTTCGTCTTCGACTTTTCCGACAGCCTCTACGGCGAATGCTGCTCGGTGTCGTTCTTCGGCTATCTGCGCGGCGAGGTGAAGTTCGACGGGCTCGATCCGCTGATCGTGCAGATGAAACGCGACGAGGAGGAGGCGAGGGCGCTTCTTTCGGGTGTGAGGCCCCTGTCGGAAATCGACCTCAAAATCGCGTTCTGACGTAACGTCGATTCATTTAAATTTTACTCAATCTGCGCAGTGCTGTGGGTCACCCCATTGTATTGCGTAGGCGGGTTATCATGAAATTTGGAACTCTGATTTGCTCCGTGGCCGTACTGGGCCTCGGCGTGGTCCAGGCATCAGCCCAGAACCTGTTTGAAGGCGACTGGTACCTCAAGGTCGGTGGCGCCATCATGTCGAAGCCGAAGTTCGACGGCGCGTCGAAGAACAAGTTCGCGTTCCAGCCGCTGATCTCGCTTGGCAAGTCCGGCGGCTCGGCTCGGTTCACCTCGCGCAACGACAACATTTCGCTGTCGCTGATCGACACGGGCACTTTCCGCGCAGGTGCTACCGGCAAGCTGATCTTCAAGCGCGATGAGGACGACCACCGCGATCTGCGCGGCCTGTCGCAGGTGAAGTTCGGCGGCGAGGCTGGTGCCTTCGCCGAAGTGTATCCGACCGACTTCGCGCGCATCCGCGGCGAGGTGCGCCATGGCATCCGCACGCACGACGCGGTCGTGCTCGACGTTGCTGCCGACGCCTTCTTCGACATGACCGACACCGTGCAGATTTCTGCCGGTCCGCGCATGTCCTTTGCGACCAAGGATTATTTCGAGACCTACTACGGCGTGAACGCAGCCGAGTCTGCGGCTTCGGGCCTTTCGGAGTACAAGCCGGGCGGCGGCATGAAGTCGTTTGGTGCCGGCGGCGCGGTCAACTGGCGCGCGACCGACGAGATCACCACCAGCGTCTTCCTCGAGTACGAGCGGCTGGTCGGCCCCGCCGCCAAGTCGAGCCTCGTGCGCGAGCGCGGATCGAAAAACCAGGTCACGGTCGGCGCTTCGGCGACCTACCGCTTTGATTTTTCGTTCCAGTAAGCGGCGCCTTCGGCGAATCGCCTCTTTATTCCCCGGTCAGGCTCGGCTAAAAGCGCGGGCCATGACCCAGCGCGCACCTATCTTCGCGTCGATACGAATTAGTGGCCCGGCTTTCCGGGCGGCCTGAAGGTCGCCGGAAGGTCCGGGATTCTTGCGCGTCTTCCACGCGCCCTGCCGTTTGACCATAGCCTTGCCCGCGAGCCGCTGCCCGGGCTGACGATGCGATGAGACCATGACCACCGCCGAAAAGATCGACTATTCGAAAACCCTCTATCTGCCGCAGACCGAGTTCCCGATGCGCGCGGGGCTGCCGGAGAACGAGCCGAAGCTCGTTGAACGCTGGCAGAACATCAATCTTTACAAGAAGCTGCGCGAGAGCGCCGCTGGCCGGCCGCTGTACGTGCTGCACGACGGCCCTCCCTACGCCAACGGCAACATCCACATCGGCCACGCGCTGAACAAGGTGCTCAAGGACGTCATCACCCGCTCGTTCCAGATGCGCGGCTATGACTCCAACTACGTGCCGGGCTGGGACTGCCACGGCCTGCCGATCGAGTGGAAGATCGAGGAAAAGTACCGCGCAGCCGGCAAGAACAAGGACGAGGTTCCGGTCAACGAATTCCGCCAGGAATGCCGCGAATTCGCGCAGCACTGGATCGACGTGCAGACGGCGGAGTTCAAGCGTCTCGGCATCGAGGGCGATTTCGAGAAGCCCTACACGACGATGAACTTCCACGCCGAGGCGCGCATCGCAGGCGAGCTGCTGAAGTTCGCGATGTCGGGCCAGCTCTATCGCGGCTCGAAGCCGGTGATGTGGTCGGTGGTCGAGCGCACCGCGCTCGCCGAGGCCGAGGTCGAGTACCACGACTATGAGAGCGACACGATCTGGGTGAAGTTTCCGGTCGTCAGCGGTTCGGACGAACTCGCCGGCACCCATGTCGTGATCTGGACGACCACGCCGTGGACGATCCCCGGCAACCGCGCCGTCGCCTTCTCGCCGCGCATTGCCTATGGCCTCTACGAGGTCACCGCTGCCGAGAACGATTTCGGTCCGCAGCCGGGCGAGAAGCTGATCTTCGCCGATGCGCTCGCCGAAGAGTCCTTCGCCAAGGCCAAGCTGCAGTACAAGCGCCTCGCCGATGTCTCCGGCGAAACGCTCGGTGCGCTTGAGCTCTCCCACCCGCTCAAGGGTCTTGGCGGCGGCTACCAGTTCCGCGTGCCGATGCTGGCGGGCGACCATGTCACCGACGATGCCGGTACCGGCTTCGTCCACACCGCGCCGGGTCACGGCCGCGAGGACTTTGATGCCTGGATGGATGCGGCAAAGGATCTTTCCGCGCGCGGCATCGACACCCGCATCCCGTTCACGGTCGACGATGCCGGCTACTTCACCAAGGACGCGCCGGGCTTCGGTCCGGACCGCGAGGGCGGTGCCGCACGGGTCATCGACGACAACGGCAAGAAGGGCGATGCCAACAAGGCCGTCATCGAGGCGCTGATCGGCGCCAACATGCTGTTTGCCCGCGGCCGCCTGAAGCACTCCTACCCGCACTCCTGGCGCTCGAAGAAGCCGGTCATCTTCCGCAACACGCCGCAGTGGTTCGTCTACATGGACAAGGACCTCGGCGATGGCACCACGCTGCGCACTCGTGCGCTCAAGGCGATCGACGAGACCCGCTTCGTGCCGCCGGCAGGCCAGACGCGCCTGCGCGCCATGATCGAGGACCGTCCGGACTGGGTGCTGTCGCGCCAGCGGGCGTGGGGCGTGCCGATCTGCGTCTTCGTCGATGCCGACGGCAACGTGCTGAACGACGAAAAGGTCAACGCCCGCATCCTCGAGGCATTCGAGGCCGAGGGCGCCGATGCCTGGTTCGCAGAAGGTGCGCGCGAGCGCTTCCTGGGCGAGCGCGCCGGCGAGCCGTGGCAGATGGTGACGGACATTCTCGACGTCTGGTTCGACTCGGGCTCGACCCACACCTTCACGCTGGAAGATCGACCGGACCTCAAGTGGCCGGCCGACGTCTACCTCGAGGGTTCGGACCAGCACCGCGGCTGGTTCCACTCGTCGCTGCTCGAAAGCTGCGGCACCCGCGGCCGCGCGCCGTACAACGCGGTCATCACCCATGGCTTCACCATGGATGAGGAAGGCCGCAAGATGTCGAAGTCGCTCGGCAACACGGTCGTCCCGCAGGAAGTCATCAAGCAGTCGGGCGCCGATATCCTGCGCCTGTGGGTGATGACGACCGACTACTGGGAAGACCAGCGCCTCGGCAAGAACATCATCCAGACCAACGTCGACGCCTACCGCAAGATGCGCAACACCATCCGCTGGATGCTGGGCACGCTTGCGCATGACGAGGGCGAGGACGTGCCGCTGGCCGAGATGCCGGAGCTGGAGCGCCTGATGCTCCACCGCATCGCCGAGCTCGACGAGGTCGTGCGCAAGGGTTACGACGCATTCGACTTCAAGCGCGTCACCCGCGCGCTGATCGACTTCATGGTCGTCGAGCTGTCGGCCTTCTACTTCGACGTTCGCAAAGATGCGCTGTACTGCGACGCACCGTCGAGCATCCGCCGCAAGGCATCGATCGTTGTTGTCCGCCACCTGTTCGACAACCTCGTCACCTGGCTGGCGCCGATGCTGCCGTTCACGACCGAGGAAGCGTGGCTTGCCCGCTACCCGAACGCCGTGTCCGTGCATCTCGAGCAGTTCCGCGACATTCCCGCCGAGTGGAAGAACGAGGAGCTTGCCGCCAAGTGGCGCAAGGTCCGTCAGGTCCGCCGCGTCATCACCGGCGCGCTGGAAATCGAGCGGCGCGAGAAGCGCATCGGCTCGYCCCTCGAGGCTGCCCCGGTCGTCTATGTCACCGACGCGGAGCTGCGCGCCGCGATCGCCGACATCGACATGGCCGAGGTCTCGATCACCAGCGACATCACCATCCTCGACAGCGATGCGCCGGAAGGCGCGTTCACGCTCGACGATGTGAAGGGCGTTGCCGTCGTGCCGGCCATGGCGAAGGGCACCAAGTGCGCCCGTTCCTGGCGCTATACGACGGACGTGGGTTCCGATCCGGAGTTCCCGGACGTTTCGGCCCGCGACGCTGCGGCACTTCGCGAACTGAAGGCGCTCGGCCGCCTGTAGACAAATCCTCAGCGCGTTGTCCGCAATTGCGCTATGGGTTAGCTATAGGTTAAAAGGCGGCGCGGTGGTGCCGCCTTGTTGTCGCCGGATTGTCTGGCAAGAACAGGTCAGTTTAGGCGTTCAACGCCGGTTTGAGAGGCTGTGCAGTGAAGATCGATCGCATTGAGACGCGCGGGCGCATCCCGCTGATGATTGGCCTTTCCGCGTCCTGCGCTGCTGTTCTTCTGGCTGGCTGCATGTCCTCGCCGACCTACGGCACCGGAAAGACCGCCAACCAGCAGCTGATGGAAGACGTCACGGGCATCCTCGCGCTCGGTCCGCAGGACAAGCCGGACATCCGCTACACGCCGCGCGGCGAGCTGGTGCGTCCGCCCACCACCACGGTGCTGCCGGAGCCGCAGCAGGAAGTCGCTTCCGCCGAGAACCCGGCCTGGCCGGAATCGCCGGAGGAGCGCCGCCGCCGCATCCGCGCCGAGGCTGACGCCAACAACGGCGCAAGCCCGTCGGTCGTCAATACCAAGGACCAGCGCATCGAGCTGCAGCGCCGCATCCGCGAGGGCCAGCAGGGCGAGGCGACCAACCGCCGCTACCTCAGCGAACCGCCGCTCACCTACCGCCAGCCAGAGGCCGGCGCCGCCGCAGGTGACATCGGTGTCGACGAGGCCAAGAAGGCGCGCGATGCCAAGCGCGCTGCGGGTAAGTCGTCCTGGCGCGATTACGTTCCGTGGCTCTAGGCTGATTGCCTGACTACCGGCGCTGAACCTGTAGACTCAGCGCCTTTCCTTGAAAAAGGACTTCAGCATTTCGGCTGATCTGATTTCGCCGATGCCCGAATAAACTTCGGGCGCGTGATGGCAGGTCGGCAGGTTGTAGAGCCGCGCGCCGCTCACGACGGCACCGCCCTTTTCGTCAGCCGCACCGAAATAGAGCCGTCTAATCCGCGCAAACGAGATAGCAGCAGCGCACATCGGGCATGGTTCGAGGGTTACGTAGAGATCCGCGCCGGGCAGGCGCTCGCTCATTTCCTTGCCACAAGCCTCCCGGATGGCAAGGATTTCCGCATGGGCGGTCGGATCGTTCAGTTCCCTTGTCCGGTTGCCGCCGCTGCCGATAATCTGCCCGTCCAGAACCACGACGGCGCCGATCGGTACTTCTCCCCGCATGGCAGCGGCCTCCGCCTCGGCGAAGGCGGCATCCATGAAGGACACAGGTTTCATAGACAACGTGTCGATGACATTTCACTCGCAAGGGCCAACGTGCTCTGATAGTTACCCGCGCTGAAAGGCGATTGCCACCATGGTTGATGACAAAAACAAACCCGCCGGCGCAGGCGGAAAGGGGCGTGGCCCCAAGAAGCCGTTTGCCGGTGGGCGTAACGGCGACAAGAAGCCGTTCCAGCGCCAGGATGGCGCCAAGCGTGCCTTTGCCGGCAAGGACGGCAGCGCGCCGAGAAAGCCGCGCCCCGGCAAGCGCGAGCGCCAGGAAGAGGTGGCAGGCGCGGCTGGCGAGCGCCCGCGCTTCCAGAAGCGCGACGGCGACAAGCGTCCGGCCGCTGGCCGTGGCGGCGACAAGCCGCGTCCGTTCAAGCGTGACAATTTCCGGCGCGACAATGCAGATGCCCCAGCCGCGGCAGATGGCGGCGAGCGTATCGCCAAGCGCCTTGCGCGCGCGGGCATTGCCTCGCGTCGCGACGCCGAGGGCCTGATCGTCGACGGCCGCATCAAGGTGAATGGCAAGGTGCTGACCAGCCCGGCAGTCAACGTGAAGCCGACCGACAAGATCGAACTCGACGGCAAGGAAATCCCGCCGATCGAGCGCACGCGCCTGTTCCTGTTCCACAAGCCGGCCGGGGTGGTGACGACCAGTCGCGATCCGGAAGGCCGCAAGACCATCTTCGACGTGCTGCCGGAAGGGCTGCCGCGTCTCGTCACGGTCGGCCGCCTCGACATCAACACCGAGGGCCTGATCCTGCTCACCAATGATGGTGGTCTCGCCCGCGTGCTCGAGCTGCCGTCGACCGGCTGGCTGCGCCGCTACCGCGTGCGCGTCCACGGCAAGGTGGAGCCGAAGGCGCTCGAAGGCCTCAAGGACGGCATTGCCATCGACGGCGTGTTCTATGGTGCGATCGAGGCGACGCTCGACCGCGAGCAGGGCACCAACGCCTGGCTCACCGTTGGCTTCCGCGAAGGCAAGAACCGTGAGGTCAAGAACGTGATGGGCGCGCTCGGCCTCGAGGTGACGCGCCTGATTCGCGTCTCCTACGGTCCGTTCCAGCTGGGCGAGCTTGCCGAAGGCGAGATCCGCGAGCTGAAGGGCAAGGCACTGCGCGACCAGCTCGGCGAGCGTCTGATCCAGGAATCGGGCGCGAACTTCGACGCGCCGATCATCAACGTCTTCTCCAACAAGCCGGTATCCGCAAAGACCCAGCAGCAGGAAGAGAAGGCGGCGGAGCCGGTCGAGCGACCGAACCGTAAGCGCGAGCGCGAGCAGAAGCGCGAGGACGCACTTGGCCGTCTCGACACGCGCAAGCCGCCGCGCGCCGGTGGCGACAGGAGCGCAGGCGCCGGCAGAGGTGCAGGTGCCGGCAGGAAGCCGTCGCGCCGCCGCGAGGATGAGATCGTCGAACAGCGTCCGCGCAAAGCCAATGTCTGGATGGCGCCGGGGGCGCGTCCCGTCGGCGAAAAGAAGGCGTCGGAGCTTTCCGAGCGCCGCTATGCCGGCAAGCCGCGCCCGCAGGGCAAGTCAGGGAAGCCGGGCAAGCCGGCGGGCGGTCGCCCGTTCAAGCCGGGTTCCGGCCCGCGCAAGCCGCGCGGCGACAAGTAAATCCAGAGGGAAGAAGCGGGGCAGGCGATGCGGATCGTTGGCGGGGATATGCGTGGACGGGCGCTGGCAACACCTCGTTCCAGCGCCATCCGCCCGACGACCGATCGCACCCGCGAGGCGGTGTTCAACGTCATCGCCCATAGCTATCCGGAGCATCTCGAGGGCGTGCGCGTCCTCGACCTGTTCGCGGGCACCGGGGCACTCGGCCTCGAGGCGCTGTCGCGCGGGGCTTCCTACTGCGTCTTCGTCGAGGAATCGGCGGAAGGACGCGGCCTCATCCGCACCAATGTCGAGACCTTCGGCCTGCAGGGCCGGACAAAGATCTTCCGGCGCGATGCGACGACGCTCGGCAGCGCCGGAACGCTGCAGCCGTTCAAGCTCGTCTTCGCCGACCCGCCCTACGGCAAAGGATTTGGCGAACTTGCCCTGGCTGAGGCCATCAAGGGTGGCTGGCTCGAGCCTGACGCGCTGATCGTGGTGGAAGAAGCTTCCGCCACGCCTTTCCAGCCGGTTGCGGGCCTGAAGCTCGTCGATCGCCGCGACTACGGCGACACGACGGTCACGTTCTGCCGCAACGCCTGACTTTCGTCACTCTTCGCCGCGAAGACGGTGGCAGTCGCGCGGGGATAGGCGCGCGACGGTGGAGGCGCTATGTCTTCCATGGCGTCAGCAGAAGGAAGATCAGATGAATTTGATTCCCGGCGCGGTGCGGCGAGCCGCAATCGCAGCGGTCTTCATGACAGTGCCCGTCACTGCATTTTCCGAGCAGGCACCCAGCGTAGATTATTTCAGCCTCGACAACGGGCTTGAGGTTGTCGTCATTCCCGACCGGCGCGCGCCGGTGGTCACGCACATGCTCTGGTATAAGGTGGGCAGCGCCGACGAGGATCCGGGCAAGTCCGGCATCGCCCACTTCTTCGAGCACCTGATGTTCAAGGGCACGACCAACCACGCCCCCGGCGAGTTCTCCGCGCGCGTGGCAGAGGTTGGCGGCCGCGAGAACGCCTTCACCTCCTACGACTACACCGCCTATTACCAGCAGGTCGCGCCGACCGAGCTGCGCACCATGATGGAGTTCGAGGCCGACCGCATGGTCAATCTCGTCCTCACCGACGAGGTGATCGGGCCCGAGCGCGACGTCATCATCGAGGAGCGCAACTCGCGGGTCGAGAACGATCCGTCGTCACTTCTGAGTGAAGAGGTTTCGGCGACCCTCTACCAGAACCATCCCTATCGCATCCCGGTGATCGGCTGGATGCACGAGATCGAGCAGCTGAACCGCGAGGACGCGATCGACTTCTACAAACGCTACTACGCGCCCAACAACGCGGTGCTGGTCGTCGCCGGCGACGTCGATCCCGGCGAAGTGCGCGAGATGGCGACCGAGATCTATGGCAAAATCCCGCGTGGTCCCAAGCTCGAGGAGCGCGTGCGCCCAACCGAGCCGGAGCAGAACACCAAGCGTACCGTCCAGCTGACGGACGACCGCGTCGCGGTGCCGAGCTTCTCCAAGCGCTGGGTGGTGCCGTCGTACCGTACCGCCGAGCCGGGCGAGGCCGAGGCGCTGGACATCCTTTCCGAAGTTCTTGGCGGCGGCCTGCGCAGCCGCATCTATCAGGAACTGATCGTCAAGCAGGGCATCGCTTCGTCGGCTGGGGCGTTCTACCAGGGCGTCTCGCTCGACGACACCAGCTTCGGCGTTTACGGCTCGCCGCGCGGCGAGGCGACGCTCGAACAGGTCGAGAAGGCGATCGATGCCGAGATCGCTAAGATCGTGGACGAGGGAGTTACGCAAGACGAGGTCGAAAAGGCTAAGAAGCGTTACCTCCGCTCGATGATCTTTGCCCGCGACGACCAGTCCGGCATGGCGCGCATCTACGGTTCGGCCCTGACCACGGGCAGCACCGTCGAGGACGTCGCCAAGTGGACCGACAGGATCCGCGAAGTCACCCCCGAGGCAGTGCAGAAGGTGGCGAAGAAGTACCTCGATGACCGGCGCTCGGTTGCCGGCTACTTGCTGCCCGAGGAGGCGAACTGATGGCGAGCATTATGATGAAGAACAGGCAGGGCACGAGCCGCCTGACGCAGCTTTGCGCGACTGTCCTGCTCGCGGTCGCCTTCGTGACCATGCCGGCGGTGCTGGCCGCGCGTGCGGGCGTCGACATCCAGGAGGTGAAGTCCGACAGCGGCGTGACCGCGTGGCTGGTCGAAGACTATACGGTCCCGATCATCACCGTTCGCTTCGCCTTCAAGGGTGGTACCACGCAGGACCCTGCCGGCAAGGAAGGCATCGCCAACCTGATGACCGGCCTGTTTGATGAGGGTGCGGGCGACCTAGACTCTGACGCCTTCCAGCAGCGCCTCGATGAGGTCGGCGCCGAGATGAGCTTCAGCGCGACGCGCGATGCCATCTACGGCCAGATGCGCATGCTGGCCGAGGAGCGCGACAACGCGTTTGACCTCTTGCGCCTTGCGGTCAACTCGCCGCGCTTCGACCAGCAGCCAGTCGACCGTATCCGTGCCCAGCTCAACACCCAGATCCAACGCGCGCTGCGCGATCCGAACGAGCAGGGCATGGAGAAGTTTGCCAAGGCGCTCTACGGCGACCACCCTTACGCCCGCCGCTCGGATGGCAGGCTGGAGTCGCTTGGCTCGGTGACACCGGACGACCTGCATGCACTCCACAAGCGCATCTTCGCTCGTTCGAACCTGCATGTCGCCGTCGTTGGCGCCATTGATGCCGAGACGCTGAAAAAGGAACTCGACCGCGTGTTTGGTCCGCTGCCGCAGGACCCGGATCTCGTGCCGATCGAGCGTACGCAGCCGAAGCTCGGCCAGGTGGTGCACCATCCGTACAACCTGCCGCAGGCGACGCTGCAGCTGGTCTATCCCGGCCTCGAACGCGAGGATCCGGAGTTCTTTGCCGCCTACATCATGAACCATGTTCTTGGCGGCGGCACCTTCTCGTCGCGCCTGTTCAACGAGGTGCGCGAAAAGCGCGGCCTTGCTTATGGCGTCGGCTCCGGCCTGCAGACTTCCGATTATTCGGATGCGCTGGTGATCGGCACCTCGACCCGCGCCGACCGGGCTGAGGAAGCGCTCGCGGTCATGCGCGAGACGATCTCAAAGCTCGCCGAGGAAGGCATTACCGAGGACGAGCTGACTACCTCGAAGACATATCTGATCGGCGCTTACCCGATCAACAACCTCGACTCCTCGTCCGCCGTTGCCTCCACGCTGCTTGAGCTGCAGCGCGACAACCTCGGCATCGACTACATCGACCGCCGCGTCGGCTATATCGAGGCGGTGACGAAGGAACAGGTGAAGGCCGCCGCGCAGCGCCTGCTGAAGTCGGAGCCCGCCATCCTCATCATCGGACCGGAGCTGAAGAAGGAAGAGTAGATGGACGCACGGCCGCGCGACCCCACCTTCGCTATCGCTTTCGGCGGCGGAGGCGCGCGCGGCCTTGCGCACATCCACATCGCCGAAACGCTGGATGAGCTCGGCATTCGCCCGGTTGCGATTGCCGGCTCGTCGATCGGTGCCATCGTCGGCGCGGGCGTTGCCGCCGGCATGAGCGGCCGCGAAATCCGCGAGTATACGGTCGAAACCCTCGGGCGGCCGGCCGAAGTGGCGGCAAGGGTCTGGCGCTCGCGTCCCAGCAACATCGCCGGGGTGTTCGGCGGTGGCGTGCGCATCGGCCAGTTCGACATTTCGCGCATCCTGCGGGCCTTCCTGCCCGCGGCATTGCCCGAACGCTTCGAGGATCTGACGATCCCGCTCGCGGTGACGGCGACCGACTTCTACGGCAATGAGGAGATCGTCTTCGACAGCGGCGAGCTTTTGCCGGCCGTGGCCGCATCGGCGGCGGTACCCGGCATCTTCCGGCCGGTCGAGCGCGGCGAGCAGCTCTTGATCGACGGCGGCATTTCCAACCCGGTGCCGTTCGACCTTTTGATGGACAAGGCCGACATCGTCATCGCCATCGATGTCGTCGGCACGCCTAACCCCAACCGCGAGGGACGCCCCGGCTCGATCGATCTGGTGTTAGGCGCGGGCCAGATCATGATGCAGTCGATCACCTCGCTGAAGCTGCAGCGCTCGCGCCCGCACATCATGCTGCGCCCGCCGGTGTCGAAATTCCGCATCCTCGACTTCCTGAAGGTAAAGCAGGTGCTGGAGGAGACGGCGGCGATCCGCGACGAGCTCAAGTTCGCCATCGAGCAGGCTGTCGAGCGCTTCAACGCCGAGGACCTTGCCTGAAGCCGGTGCTTTCGGCGCGGAGCAACCGTCCGGCCATTGCATCCGGGCGGCCCGGGCCATAGATGGAAAGATAATCCCGCCTAGCCCTTCCGGGCGCAGATGAGAGTGACAATGAGCGGACCTATCAATTCAAGCAGCCTCGTTGATCTCGTGGCGCGCCTCGTGGAAGCTGGGCGCAAGGCAGGCGCCGTTGCGTGTGATGCTGTCGCCATTCGCTCGCGCTCAACCAACGTCTCCGTCCGCCTCGGCAAGGTCGAGGGAACCGAGTCGTCCGAAAGCGACGACGTCGCCCTGCGCGTCTTCGTCGGCAAGCGGGTGGCAAGCGTGTCCGCAAACGCGTCCGCCGATGTGAACAGGCTCGTCGAGCGCGCCGTCGCCATGGCACAGGCCTCGCCTGAAGATCCCTACCAGGGGCTCGCCGACGAAGCGCTGCTTGCCCGCGCGCCGAAGGATCTCGACCTGTTCGACGCGACTGAGGTTTCCGCCGACCGGCTGCGCGAGGACGCGCTGGCGATGGAAGAGGCGGCCCTTGCCGTGAACGGCGTCACCAACTCCGGCGGCGCCGGAGCCTCGGCCGGCATGGGCGGGCTGGTGCTTGCCACCTCACACGGCTTCCTCGGCCAGTACATGGCGACCCGCTTCACGCGTTCGGTCAGCGTCCTCGCAGGCGAGGGCACCGGCATGGAGCGCGACTACGACTATTCCTCGCGGCTGCACTTTGCCGACCTCGACGCCAGCGCCGAGATCGGCAAGCGTGCGGGCGAGCGCGCGGTGCGCCGCCTTGGCGCGCGCAAGGTGAAGACCGGCCCGGTTACCGTCATTTACGATCCGCGCGTGGCGCGCGGCATTGCCGGACATCTGGCCGGTGCGATCAACGGCGCCTCTGTTGCCCGCAAGACCAGCTTCCTGCGCGACCGCATGGGCCAGCAGGTGGCTTCCGCCGCCATCACCGTCACCGACGAGCCGCTGAAGATCCGCGGCCAGTCCTCGCGTCCGTTCGACGGCGAGGGTATTGAAGGCCAAAAGCTGACGATGATCGACCGGGGCGTCCTGAACCACTGGTTCCTGTCGTCATCGGCCGCACGCGAGCTAGGCCTCGTCACCAACGGCCGCGGTTCGCGTTCGGCGTCTTCCGTATCGCCGTCCTCGACCAACCTTGCGATCGAGCCGGGCGAGCAGTCGCCGGAAGAGATGATCCGCTCGCTCAAGTCCGGCTTCTACGTCACCGAGGTGTTCGGGCAGGGCGTCGACATGGTGACGGGCGACTATTCGCGCGGCGCGTCGGGCTTCTGGATCGAAAACGGCGACCTGGCCTTCCCGGTCGCCGAGGTCACCATCGCGGCAAACCTCAAGGACATGTTCATGAACATGCTTCCCGCGAACGACCTCGACCGCAACTACGGCACCGCCGCTCCCACACTCCTGATCGAGGGCATGACGCTTGCCGGCGAATGACGCACTTCTGGCCGACCTTGAGGCAGATCTCCGGCTGATCCGGGATGCGGCGCGCGAAGCCGGCGAAATCGCCATGCGCCACTTCCGCAACGATCCCGAGACCTGGTTCAAGGAAGGCTCCTCGCCGGTCAGCGAAGCCGACATCGCCGTCGATGAATTCCTTCGGCGCGAACTTTTGTCGGCGCGGTCGGACTATGGCTGGCTCTCCGAGGAAACCGCCGACAACCGCGAGCGCCTGAAGGCGCGCCGCACCTTCGTGGTCGATCCGATCGACGGCACCCGTGCCTTTATCGAGGGCAAGCCGACTTGGTGCGTGTCGATCGCGGTGGTCGAAAATGGCATCTCGCTGGTGGGCGTGCTCGACTGTCCGGCCAAGCAGGAAATCTACGAGGCGACGCTGGCGAGCGATGCGCTGCTGAACGGCGAGAAGATCACTGTCTCAGCCAATCCCGTCGAGCCTCGCATCGCGGGCCCAAAGCAGATGATCTCGCTCGCTCCTCCCTATATCCGCCAGGGGCCGGTTATCCCTTACGTGCCGTCGCTGGCCTACCGCATCGCGATGGTCGCGAACGGGCAGCTCGACGCTACCTTCGTCAAGCCGAACTCGCATGACTGGGACCTTGCCGCTGCCGACGTGATCCTGCGCCGGGCGGGCGGAAAGGTGCTCGACACCAACGGGGCCGCACCGCTCTACGCGGGCGAAAATCCGCGTCATGGCGCGCTGGTGGCAGGTAGCGGCAAGCTTCTGGGTGATATGGCCGGAGTGATTTCCGGCATGGAATCCTAGCGATTCGACTGTTGCCCAATTGGTGACATTTGGACGTGATGTTACCTAAATGGTTACATATTTGCGCAAATTGATTCCGATCCAGCGCGCGGGCAATCCCTGTTCGCCTGGCAACCTCAATCAACCGGCGGGCGTTATTCATCATGGCTGATGAGAAAGAAAACAAACAGCTTTTGCACCTCGTATTCGGCGGCGAGTTGAAGTCGCTTTCCGGCACGGAGTTCCGGAACGTGAATGAGCTCGACATCGTCGGGATCTATCCGGACTACAAGTCGGCGGAAGTCGCATGGAAGGCGAAGGCGCAGGCGACCGTCGACAACGCGCACATGCGCTACTTCATCGTGCATCTGCACCGTCTGCTCGACCCGCAGACAGCCTGAGGCGTGCACCAGCGGATGAGAGAGAATTTGCCGTCAGCGGAAGTGACCGCGCACACCCAGGAGAAACGCAGCAAGCGTCCCCTGAAGCGCTTCTGGCAGAAGGTACGTCACCCTCTGACCAAGTCGCCGTTCGCGCGCACCGTGCTGACTTATCTCATCACATTCGCCGTCAAGCTGGTCTACAAGACCAACCGCATTGCCCGGGATTCCGATGACGTCGAGCTGGCGATCACCAAATACTCGCCGGCGATCGCGGCGCTGTGGCATGGCCAGCACCTGCTGGCCCCGGCCTTCAATCCGCGCAGGAACAAGATCGTCGCGCTGTTTTCCCGCAGCGCCGACGCGGAGCTGAATGCCCGCGTTGCCGAAAAGCTCGGCTTCGGTGTCGTGCGCGGCTCGGGCGGCCGACAGGACGCAGCCTCGGCAGGCAAGGGCGGCGCGCGTGCGCTGTTGGCGCTCAAGAAGACGCTGGACCAGGGCATCAATGTCGCGATGATCGCCGACATCCCGCACGGCACGCCCCGTTCTGCTGGCCTCGGCATCGTGACGCTGGCAAAGCATTCCGGCCGACCGATCCTGCCGGTCGCGATTGCCACAAGCCGCCGCAAGGTGCTTGAAAGGAGCTGGGACAAGACGACGATCAACCTGCCGTTCGGCAGGCAGGCGATCGCGCTGGGAGAACCGATCCATGTGCCACCGGAGGCCGACGAGGCAATGATGGAAGCGAAACGCCTCGAGGTGACGGCGGCGCTGAACGCGGTTACCGAGCGCGCCTACAGACTGGTCGACAATCCGCGATGAGCGAGCGCTGGGCACGGTTCATCCTCGGGGCCTACCGCTGGGCCGGCGCTGCCGCCTACCCGATGGTCGGCGGCTACGTTGCCTGGCGCGCCTCCAAGGGCAAGGAAGACCGCAGCCGCCGCCGGGAGCGCTATGGCCGTGCGAGCCACGACCGGCCCGATGGCCCACTGATCTGGGTGCATGCGGCGAGCGTCGGCGAGACCATTGCCGTGACGCCGCTGATCCGCGAGATCCACAGCTACGGCATCAACATCATCCTGACGACCGGCACGGTAACTTCCGCGCAGGTCGTGCAGGAGCGGCTCGCCGACGTCGTCATCCACCAGTACGTGCCGCTTGACCTGAAACCGGCGATCAGCCGCTTCCTCGACCACTGGACCCCGGATCTTGCCATCATCGCCGAGTCCGAAATCTGGCCGATGACGATCATGGAGCTCGGCCGGCGCCGCATCCCGCAGGTGCTGGTGAACGGCCGCATGTCCGACCGCTCCTTTGCAAGCTGGAGCCGCCGCAGCTATCTCGCCGAGGCCCTGTTCGAGAATTTCGCGCATGTCGTCGCCCAATCGGACACCGATGCCGAGCGCTTCCACACGCTCGGCGCGCGGCCCGTCTCCGTCTCCGGCAACCTTAAGGTTGATACCGTTCCGCCGCCGGTCAACGAGGCCGAGCTGCAGCGCCTGCGCCGCTCGATCGGCGAGCGCAAGACCTGGGCCGCCGTTTCCACCCACGACGGCGAGGAGGCCGCAGCCTCGGAAGTTCACCGGCTGGTGCGGACCCGTCATCCGGACCTTCTGACGATCATCGTCCCGCGCCATCCCGACCGCGCCGACGCCATCGAGGAAGCATGTGCTGCGATGGGGCAGTCGGTTGCCCGCCGCAGCCGGCGTGACGAAATCACCGACGAGACGGACATTTTCCTTGGCGACACCATCGGCGAGATGGGGCTCTACCTGCGCCTCACCGAGATCGCATTCGTGGGCCGCTCGCTGACCGCACAAGGCGGCCAGAACCCGCTCGAGCCTGCCATGCTCGGCACGGCGGTGCTGTCGGGCCGCAACGTCCAGAATTTCCGCGAGTCCTACCAGAAGCTCGCCGCAGCCGGTGCCGCCCGCTTCGTTCGCGACAAGGAGGTGCTGGCGGGTGCCGTCAACTACCTCCTGATCAACGATGCCGAGCGCGAGAAGATGATGCAGGCAGGCATAAGCACCGTCGAGGAAATGCGCGGTGCGCTGGTCAAGACACTGCAGGCGCTGCAGCCCTACATCGACCCGCTCATCGTCCAGTCGCGCCTCGGCGCGGGTTCCCATGGCGGGCGCTGACGGCGGATGGTGAGCGAGGCGCCTCCCTTCTGGTGGACGAAGGCCGATTGGCGCGCATGGGCGCTGTGGCCAGCATCGGCCATCTATGGCGCAGTCGCCCGCAAGCGCCTCGTCAATGCAAAGCGCGAGAAGATGCAGGCGCCGGTGCTCTGCGTCGGCAACCTGACGGTCGGCGGCTCGGGCAAGACGCCGGTCGCCGTGGCGCTGGCAAAGACGGCGCGGGAGATGGGCCTCAACCCCGGCATCCTGTCACGCGGCCATGGCGGGTCGGTCGGCCCGCATCCGCATCTCGTCGATCCGCATCATGACAGCGCCCGCCATGTCGGCGACGAACCGCTGCTTCTCGCACGCGCCGCACCCGTCGCGGTGACGCCTGATCGTGCTGCGGGCGCTCGGCTGCTGATCAACCACGGCTGCGACCTGCTCATTATGGATGACGGCTTCCAGAGCGCGCGCATTCACATCGACTATGCGCTGATCGTCGTCGATGCGCGGCGCGGGATCGGCAACGGCCACACTATTCCCGGCGGTCCGATGCGCGCGCCGCTGATCGACCAGATGCGCTTTGCCGATGGCGTGCTGAAAATGGGCAAGGGCAACGCCGCCGACATCGTCGTCCGCCAGGCCGCACGTGCCGGCCGCCCGTTCTTCCAGGCGTCCGTTAAGCCGTTTTATCCCGAGGGGCTGGCTGGCTCGCGCTGCCTTGCCTATGCCGGCATCGGCGATCCGTCAAAATTCTTCGACACGGTCCGCGGTTCAGGCGCGGAACTCGTGGTCGCGAAGTCCTTCGGCGACCACTACTTCTTCAGCGAGTTCGACGCGCAGGAACTTCTGTCCACTGCCGACGAGCAAGGGCTGGAGGTGGTTACGACCGCGAAGGACTACGTGCGCCTCGATCATTCGGGCCCGGCGCTGGAGGAATTGCGCCGGCGCTCGAAGGTGATCGAAATCGAGGCCGTGTTCGAGCTGGATCGGGCGCCGCGAACGATCATCCAGTCGACGCTCGAAGCCTGGCGCCGCCGGCGGCTCGGCAATTAATTGGAGGTAGGGCGTCAGCCCTTGCGGCGCTGGCGCAGCTCCGGGTTCATCTCGAGCTCGCGCTGCAGCGAGACCTCGGCATTCACGTAAGGCTCCTGCCGCGCGACGCTCCAGTACTTCAGCTCGTCGATCGGAATGATCTCGCCGGTGACGGCGCAGCGAACGAACGAACCGGGCGTCAGGACCTGAAAGTCGCCGTCCAGATAGCGAATACGTGCTTCCTTGCCGCCAGGGCCTTCAAAACGGTTCATCATTCTGCGTCACCTTTCTGAGAGCCTTCCACCACCAAAGCGCCTCGCGGTCAAGCTTCCGGCTTCTCAGTCTCCATGTCTAGCGCCGGCCGAACAATCGTTCGATGTCGGCAAGCTTGAGTTCTACATAGGTCGGCCGGCCGTGATTGCACGTGGCTGACCCTGGGGTAGCCTCCATCTGTCGCAGCAGCGCGTTCATTTCCTCGGGCCGAAGCCGGCGGCCGGAGCGCACCGAACCATGGCAAGCCATCGTTGCCGCAATGGCGTTGAGACGCTCGGTCAGCGTCTCGACGGTGTCGTGCTCGGCGATCTCGTCGGCGAGGTCGCGGATCAGCTGCTGCACGTCGACTTCGCCCAGCATCGCCGGCGTCTCCCGCACGGCCACGGCGCCGGGGCCAAAGCGCTCGAGGCCGAGGCCGAACTTGCGCAGCATGTCGGCATGGCTCGCCAGCCGGTCGGCATCCTCTTCCGGCAGGTCGACGATCTCCGGCAGGAGCAGCATCTGCGCTGGCATCGGGCGGGAGGCAAGCGCCCCCTTCAGCGCCTCATAGACCAGCCGCTCGTGTGCCGCGTGCTGATCGACGATGATCAGCGAGTCCTCGGTCTGGGCGATGATGTAATTCTCGTGGATCTGCGCGCGCGCCGCACCGAGCGGCATCGCCTTCAGCTCGGGCGCGGGCTCGACGGTAGCCGCGCGCGCATCGGCGGACGGGCGCATCGCCTCCGCAAAGGCCGCTTGCGCAGCCTCGGCGAACTCCATCGGCCGGTGGAACGAGGTCTGCGGATTGAAGCCAGGGGAGGGCTGCGGCCGCCAGTTGTAGCCGTTGCTGCCGCCGGGGCTGGTGTTAGCATAGCTGTTGCCGGAGCCACCGGGGCGGAAGGCGTCGACCATGGCGCTTGCCGCCGAGGTGGAGGGCCTGATGCCGGCGCCCGAAAGCGCCTGGCGGATCGAGCCGACGAACAGGCCGCGGATGAGGCCCGGGTCGCGGAAGCGCACGTCGGCCTTCGCCGGATGGACGTTGACGTCGACGAACATCGGCTCGACATCGAGGAACAGCGCCGTCACCGCGTGGCGGTCGCGCGGCAGGACGTCGGCATAGGCGCCGCGGATCGCCCCTGCCAGTGCCCGGTCTCGCACCGGACGGCCGTTGACGTAAAGATACTGCAACAATGCATTGGCGCGGGTGTAGGATGGGATCGAGGCAAGGCCGGTGAGGGCCGCGCCTTCCCGGTTCGCGTCGATGCGAAGGGCATTGTCGACGAATTCGCGGCCGAGGATCTGCGCAATGCGTTCCTCGATCGTGTCGCAGGCGGGAAGGTCCAGCGTCGAGCGGTCGGTGCCCGACAGAGTAAAACGCACCTGCGGGAAGGCGATGGCGATGCGGCGCACCAGCTCGGTGATGGCGCCTGCTTCGGCGCGCTCGCCCTTCATGAACTTGAGGCGGGCAGGGGTGGCGTAGAACAGGTCCCGCACCTCGACCATCGTGCCACGGTTGGCCGCAACCGGCCGCACGGAGGAGACGCGCCCGCCCTCGACGGTGATCTCGTGGCCGCTGTCGGCATCGGCAGTGCGCGAGCGGATCGTCAGCTTGCCGACTGAGCCGATCGACGGCAATGCCTCGCCACGGAAGCCGAGCGAGCGGATGTCGTGGATGTCTTCGCCGAGCTTGGAGGTGCAGTGCCGCTCGACGGCGAGGGCAAGGTCCTCGGCGTCCATGCCGCTGCCATTGTCGGTGACGCGCAGGAGCGTGAGTCCACCGCCAGCCGTCGCGATCTCGATGCGGGTCGCGCCCGCGTCGAGCGCGTTCTCGACGAGTTCCTTGACGACGCTGGCAGGGCGTTCGATCACCTCGCCGGCGGCAATCTGGTTGATGACGGTCTCTGAGAGGTGACGGATTCGCATCCCTTCATCCTAGAGGGATTCGGGCTGGAACGTCAGGTGTTGAGGTCCGTCATCAACCGGAGGAGGGTTAGTTGCGGCGGTTGGCGTAGCCCTTGCCGTAGTAGCGCTCGATCCGTGACTGGATCAGCTCGAAGCAGATCGACAGCACCCAGTAAATGATCGCGGCTGCGATCAGCATCTCGAACACGCGGAAGTCGCGGCGGCCGACGATCTGCGCGGTGCGTGTCAGCTCCCACACGCCCATCACCGAGACGAGCGACGAGTCCTTCAGCATGGCGATGAACTGGCTGCCCGTCGGCGGCACGATGAAGCGCATCGCCTGCGGCAGGATGATCTTGCGGAAGGTCAGGCTCTTGTTGAGGCCGAGAGCGGCGGCGGCATCATGCTGGCCGTGCGGGACCCCGAGGATGCCGGCGCGGAAAATCTCAGCGAGATAGGCGCCGTAGCACAGCGACAGGGCAAGGATGCCCGACGGCACCGCATTCAGCGCGAACTGTGGCCCGAGCTGAGGCAGGCCGAGATAGATCACGTAGACCTGGAGCAGCAGCGGCGTGCCGCGGAAGAACGAGGTGTAGAAGGTCGAGGCAGCGTAGGCGAGGCCGTTGTTCGACAGGCGCGCGAGGGCCGCGGCCATCGCGAGCACGCTGGCGAAGGCGATGGAGATGATCGACACGTACAGCGTCGTCACCGCGCCAGTGGTGATCAGGTAGGCGAAATTGGTCTGGCCGTCCTGGCTGCGCTGGAACCATATCGAGAAGTCGCGGTCGAAGCTGCTGACGAAGGCGACGAAAACGATCAGGAGTTCGACCCAGACGATGGGTACCTGATACTTGAACGGCAGCAGCCGCAGCAGCATCAGGTTGATCCAGACGGCGGCGGCGATCAGAATTCCGGTGAGGGCGTGCAGAAAAAAGCCGGGCTCCGTATCGGGCCCGGTCGCTCCCGCTGTCAGCGGCGCGATCAGCCCGCCGAGCCGGGTTCCGCCCAGTTGCAGCCATATCAGCGCGACCGCGAGGCAGCAGATGACGATCGCTTCGGCGCGCGAGGGCTTCAGCCTTTCGAGAATCGAGCGCGCGGGGTCGTCCCCGCGCAGCTCATCGTGTGTAAGTGGAACCGTCACCTTACTTGACCGTGGTAAGATCCACCCCGTACCACTTTTCCGACAGCGCCTTCAGCGTGCCGTCCTTGTGCATCTCCGCGATGATCTCGGCGATCTTCGCGTCGAATTCGGGGTCGCCCTTATCGGTTGCGACGGCCAGCGGCTCGTAGAAGGCCGGCTCGCCGACGACGCGCATCGGATAGCCGTTCTTGATCGCTTCCTGGATCGTAGGCAGCGCCGAGAACACGGCGTCGAGGCGCACCCCGTCGCCGAGGCGCAGGTCGTCGAAGGCGTTGGTGTCGGACTCGTAGGTCTTCAGCTCGCCGGCCTTGACCTGGTATTCGAAGGGCGGGGTACCCTCGGCGTCGATCACCAGGTCCTGCATCAGGTAGGCGTCATAGGTGCAGCCACCGCAGGAACCGATCACCTTGCCGTTAAGCTCGTCGAGGCTCTGGACCTTGGAGTCGGTATGCACGGCAAACGCAGCCGGGGTGTAGTAGTAGATCGCCGGGAAGTTCAGGACTTCCGCGCGCGCCTTGGTCGGGGTCATCGAGCCGACGGCGACGTCCCAACGGCCCGACCAGCCGCCCGAAACCATCATCTCCCACGCCGGCGTAACGCTGGCGAACTCAACGCCGAGGCGCTTGGCGATTTCCTTGCCGACGCTGACGTCGAAGCCGTCCATCTCGTTGTTGTCGTTGAGGAACGACTGCGGCGGGTAATCAGCCTCGGAAGCCATCGTCAGCTTGCCGGTCTTCATGACGCGGTCGAGCGTCTCGCCGGCGAGTGCAGGCGAAGCCAGCATCGCCACTGCCGCGGCGAGAACTGCCAGTTTGGTCTTCATGTGAATGCTCCCATTTGCCTGGGGATGCTCCCCTTGTTGAAATCCCCGAATCTCATCTGGCGGGTGCCTCTTGGGAGGCACCCTTCATGGTGTTTGCCGGACGCCTAGAAGAACGCCTGCAGGCCGGTCTGCGCGCGGCCAAGGATCAGCGCGTGGACGTCGTGCGTGCCTTCGTAGGTGTTGACCGTTTCCAGGTTCTGCGCATGGCGCATGACCTGGTACTCGATCTGGATGCCGTTGCCGCCGTGCATGTCGCGGGCCATGCGAGCGATGTCAAGCGCCTTGCCGCAATTGTTGCGCTTCACAAGGGAGATCATCTCCGGCGCGAACTTGCCCTCGTCCATCAGCCGGCCGACGCGCAGCGATCCCTGCAGGCCGAGCGCAATCTCCGTCTGCATGTCGGCAAGCTTCTTCTGGAAGAGCTGCGTCTGCGCGAGCGGACGATTGAACTGCTTGCGGTCGAGGCCGTACTGGCGCGCGCGGAACCAGCAGTCCTCAGCCGCACCCATCACGCCCCAGGAAATGCCGTAGCGGGCGCGGTTGAGACAGCCGAACGGGCCCTTGAGGCCGGAGACGTTCGGCAGCAGCGCATCTTCGCCGACCTCGACATTATCGAGGACGATCTCGCCGGTGATCGAAGCGCGCAGCGAAAGCTTGCCGCCGATCTTCGGCGCGGACAGGCCCTTCACGCCCTTTTCGAGCACGAAGCCGCGGATCTGGTTGTCGTGAGCGGCCGACTTCGCCCAGACCACAAAGACGTCGGCGATCGGCGCGTTCGAGATCCACATCTTCGAACCGATCAGGCGGTAGCCGCCGTCGATCTTCTCGGCGCGGGTCTTCATGCCGCCGGGATCGGAACCGGCATCCGGCTCGGTCAGGCCGAAGCAGCCGATCCACTCGCCGGAGGCGAGCTTCGGCAGGTACTTCTTGCGCTGCTCTTCCGAGCCGTAGGCATAGATCGGGTGCATGACGAGCGAAGACTGCACACTCATCATCGAGCGGTAGCCGGAATCGATGCGCTCAACCTCGCGCGCGACGAGGCCATAGGAAACGTAGCCGGCGCCGACGCCGCCATACTCTTCGGGGATGGTGACGCCGAGGAGGCCGGCTTCGCCCATTTCGCGGAAGATCGCCGGATCGGTCTTTTCCTCGAGATACGCTTCTTCGACGCGCGGTGCGAGCCGGTCAGCCGCGAATGCCGCCGCTGTGTCACGTATCATGCGCTCGTCTTCCGTCAGCTGGTCGTTCAGCAGAAACGGATCGTCCCACGCGAAAGAGCCCATTTTGTCGTGGAGCGGGGCATTCATGTTCATTCACTCACCACAAGAAAAATTAATTCCAGATCGCCAGATTAAAGAGGTTCAGGCCGTTGGCAACCAGCTTGTGTGGCATAGCCCCCGGCTAAGTCGCTGTACCACCATTTCTCTGTAAGACTTCATTTGCCGGAATCTATGGTTGCACGCTCTGCCGTAGCACGGTTCCCCCGGTGTTAACCAGTTGCCTGCATGGTGCGCTGGGGCCAAGAAGTTTGGGGTCAATACATGGCGGGCGGGAATGCCGGTGGTGCGGAGCGTCTGGTCGCGAAGATCAAGGCGGCCTATTGGCTGGCGCTGATGATCATCGTCGCGATGGTGCTGGCTGCTTACGTCATGCTGCAGAGCATGATGGCCGACCACCGCCGCTATGAGGAAGTCATCGCCCTGATCGGCTCCCAGAAGGCGCTGTCGCAGCGCATCGTATTCCTGGCGAACGCGGCCACATTGCGGGAGCCGGAGCGGACCGGACCGCTGGTCGGGCTGCTGCGCGACGCCACACGCCAGTTCGAGACCAACAACGCCTGGCTTGCGCAGTGGGTCGACAGCGTCGATGCCCCGCAGATCAGGGAGATCTTCTACCGGCAACCCTTCCACCTCGAATTCTTCTCGCTGAACCTGGTGGCAAATGCTCAGAGATTGATTGCTTCGCTGGAGACGATGCTCGGGCTACGCCGGTCAGATGGAGTCTACGTCGGGGGCAGGGAGCGGGCGCACCTCGACGAATCCGGCGCCAACGCCACCCTCAACGGTTTCGAGGCACTGGAGACGGAGCTGCAGAAGCAGTCGCGGGCCGGCCTCGACGATATGCTCAAATTCCACCGCTACCTGTTCCTGGCGACGATCGGCGTGATCTGCATGATCGCGCTGTTCATCTTCAGCCCGATGGCCGAGCTCATCCGCCGCCGCACGACCCAGCTGGTCGAGGCGCGCAACGCGATGGCTTACCTCGCCGTCCATGACGGCCTCACCGGTCTCTACAACCGCAGCTTCATGCGCGAGAAATTCACGAAACTGATCGACGCGACGCTGAGCCGCGATAAGCAGCTCGCCGTGGTCCAGCTCGATCTCGACCGTTTCAAGCAAATCAATGACACGCTCGGCCACGCCGCCGGTGACTATGTGCTCGCCACTACCGCGCGCCGCCTCAAGGCAAGCTGCAGGCCCTCGGATGTCTGCGCGCGTCTCGGTGGCGACGAATTCCTGATCGTCCTGCCGGATGCCGGCACCCGCAGCGACATCGAGCGCTTCGTGCGCGGCGTCCTCGAGCGGGTGAACGAGCCGATCGTCTACAAGGGATCAACCATCTTCTCCCGGGCAAGCGCGGGCGTTGCCATCTGCCCACCGGATGGCATCGACCCCACGGTCCTCGTCGTTCATGCGGACCTTGCGCTCTATGCGGCCAAGAAGAATGGCGGCTCGTCGGTCGAATTCTTCTCCGACGAACTGCGCCAGGACCTCGAGCACAAGCGCCAGCTTGAAGCCGACCTCATCGAGGCAATCGCGGCGGAGGCGTTCGAGGTCTACTTCCAGCCGCAGGTGTCGCTGTCGACCGGCCGCACGACCGGCGTCGAGGCGCTGGTGCGCTGGCGTCACCCGAAGCGCGGCATCGTCTCGCCGGGCGAATTCATTCCCGTGGCCGAGCGCGCCGGAATCATGCACTCAATCGGCCGCATCATCATGAAGAAGGCGATCGGCGAAGCCGCCAACTGGTATCGCAGCGGCATCGAATTCGGCCGCGTCGCCATAAATGTCTCCGGAACCGAACTGCGCGAGAGCGACTACACCACCTTCCTGTTCTCGGTCATCGAGGAGTCCGGACTGCCGGCGAGCCATTTGTCGCTGGAGATCGTCGAGTCCGTCATTCTTGACGACGACAAGACCGGTGTCGCCTCGAAGCTGCGCCAGATCCGCGCAGCCGGCGTGCATCTCGAACTCGACGACTTCGGCACCGGCTACGCCTCGCTGACCCATGTCAACCCGCAGGAGATCGACCGCCTCAAGATCGACCGCCGCTTCGTCCAGAACATCGACCTAGACGGCGATCATGCCAAGATCGTCCGCGCGCTGGCGGAGCTTGCCCGTTCGCTCGGCATCTCGGTCGTGGCCGAGGGCGCGGAGACGGAAGCGGAACTGACAGCGCTGATGACGCTTGGCTGCGACGAGGTGCAGGGCTACGCGGTCGCCTTCCCGATGCCGCCTGCCGAGGCCCGCGACTGGCTGCAGGCGCGCATGCCGCGCAAGAGCCGGACGGCCGAAGGCCAGACCCTGTCGGTTTAACCGGCGGCGATCACCTTGCCTTCAAGCGCTGCGAGGCCTGCGACCAGCGATTTGCGGTCTTTTTCGGTGAGCATTGCAAGCAGTTTCGCCTCGAACTGTCGCGCAACCGGCACCATCTCGCGATAGGCTTCGTGGCCCGCGCGAGTCAGCGTCAGGTGCTCGGTCCGGCGATCCTGACCGTCCGGCTCGCGCGTCAGCCATCGCCGTTTTTCCAGCGCCAGCACCGCGCGCGACACCTTGGTCTTGTGCATCGACGAATGCCGCGCGACGGCTGTTGCCGTCATCGTCCCGTACTGGCCTAGCGTTGCCAGCAGCCGCCACTCTGGCCGGGTGAGGCCATAGCGGCTGCGATAGAGCTGGGAGAATTCGCGGCTAACCGCATCGGCCAGCCGGTTGAGCCGGTAGGGCAGGAACTCTTCCAGCGAAAGAACGGCATCGTCGTTCATCGGCGTCTTCGTTGATAGTTACATTTTCGACGGTTACAGATGTAACTATCTCAGCAGAAGTCAACAGGTTGCCTGATCCGGGGAGGGCGGGAGGCAACCGGGAGGAAACGATGAACGACCTGAGCACGCCTTCAGCCGCGCGCGCTGCGCAGCAGACGACCGCCTTTGCTTACATGCCGGGCTTCGGCAACGACTTCGAGACCGAGAGCCTGCCGGGCGCCCTGCCGCAGGGCATGAACTCGCCACAGCGTCCTGCCTACGGCCTTTATGCCGAGCAGCTGTCGGGGTCGCCCTTCACCGCGCCGCGCGGCGCCAATGAGCGCTCCTGGCTCTACCGCATCCGCCCGAGCGTGCGGCACCACCAGCGGTTCAGGCCGTATGCGCTGCCGCTCTGGAAGTCGGCGCCCAATGCCGGCGACAACGAGCTGCCGCTCGGCCAGCTGCGCTGGAATCCGACGCCGATGCCGGAGGAGCCGACCGACTTCATCCACGGCATCCGGACCGTCACCACTGCCGGCGATGTATACGGCCAGGCCGGCATGGCCGCGCATGTCTACGTCGCCAACGCCGACATGATCGACGACCACTTCTTCAATGCCGACGCTGAAATGCTGGTCGTGCCGCAAATGGGCGGCGTGCGCTTCCGCACCGAGATGGGCGTCATCGAGATTCAGCCGGGAGAGATCTGCATCCTGCCGCGCGGACTGGTGTTCAAGGTCGAGCTGATCGACGGGCCGGCGCGCGGCTACATCTGCGAGAACTACGGCGCCAAGTTCACGCTGCCGGACCGTGGCCCGATCGGCGCCAACTGCCTCGCCAATCCGCGCGACTTCAAGACGCCGGTTGCCTGGTTCGAGGAGAAGGAGACGCCCTGCCGCATCTTCGTCAAATGGTGCGGCAGCTTCCACGTCACCGAAATCGGCCACTCGCCGCTCGACGTCGTCGCCTGGCACGGCAACTACGCGCCCTACAAATACGACCTTTCGACCTACTCGCCGGTCGGCGCGATCCTGTTCGACCATCCGGACCCGTCGATTTTCACCGTGCTGACCTCGCCCTCGGGCGAGGAGGGGACGGCCAATGTCGACTTCATCATCTTTCCGCCGCGCTGGCTGGTCGCTGAGAACACTTTCCGCCCGCCCTGGTACCACCGCAACATCATGAGCGAGTTCATGGGCCTGATCCGCGGCCAGTACGACGCCAAGGAAGAAGGCTTCGTTCCTGGTGGCATCAGCCTGCACAACATGATGCTGGCGCACGGGCCGGACGCGAGCGGCTTCGAGAAGGCATCGCGCGTCGAACTCAAGCCGGTGAAGCTGGAGAACACGATGGCCTTCATGTTCGAGACTCGCTTCCCGCAGATGGTCACGCGTTACGCGGCAGCGCTCGATACTCTGCAGGACAACTATCTCAACTGCTGGTCCGGGCTGAAGAAGCGTTTCAACGGCACGCCGGAAGGCGATTGGAGTTGATGCGTTCTGCTGCAATACTGCAGCGGAAACTTCGCTGGTCAGGGACGGAGACAGCATGAAACTTGCCACACTGAAGGACGGCATGCGCGACGGAAAACTCGTCGTCGTGTCGCGGGATCTGACCCGCTACGCAGACGCTTCCTTTCTCGTCCCGACGCTGCAGGCAGCGCTGGATGACTGGCAGCGAATTTCGCCGCATCTCGAGGCGCTTTACGAGGGGGTCGAACACCGCTCGATCCCCTACGACCGTTTCCATGAGCACCATGCCCACTCGCCGCTGCCGCGCGCCTACCAGTGGGCGGATGGCTCGGCCTACGTCAATCACGTCGAGCTGGTGCGCAAGGCGCGCGGCGCCGAAATGCCGGCCAACTTGTGGACCGACCCGCTGATGTACCAGGGCGGCTCGGACTCCTTCCTTGGCCCCCGCGACCCGATCCTGATCGGGGACATCACCTGGGGCGTCGACATGGAGGGCGAGATCGCCGTCATCGTCGGCGACGTGCCGCAGGGCGCCACTGTCGACGAGGCACGCGCGGCGATCCGGCTCGTCATGCTGGTGAACGACATCTCGCTGCGCGGGCTCATTCCCGGCGAGCTGGCGAAGGGCTTCGGGTTCTTCCAGTCGAAGCCGTCATCGGCCTTCTCGCCCGTGGCGGTGACGCCTGACGAACTCGGTGAGGCCTGGGATGGCGGCAAGGTCCATCTGCCGCTCTTGGTCGAATACAACGGCAAGCCGTTCGGCCGCGCGAATGCCGGCGTCGACATGACCTTCGACTTCCCGACGCTGATCGCGCATGCGGCGAAGACGCGGCCGCTCTGCGCCGGCACGATCATCGGTTCAGGCACGGTGTCGAACAAGCTCGACGGCGGCCCCGGCAAGCCGATCGCGGAAGGTGGAGCGGGCTATTCCTGCATCGCGGAAATCCGCACCATCGAGACGCTGGAGCACGGCGCGCCAAAGACGCCGTTCATGCACTTTGGCGACACGGTGCGCATCGAGATGAAGGACAAGGACGGCCACTCCATCTTCGGCGCGATCGAGCAAAAGGTGGAGAAGTACGAGAGGTAGGGGGGGCGTCCGCGGAGCTCGGGGCGGGGCTACGATGTGCCGTGCAGGGCAGTTGATCGTTTTGCCTTCACTGCTGATGCGGTTGAGGTGTTCCGGCATGGCAACTGTGTTTGTCATGCGAAGGCTTTGCCGTCTCGGAGCATGGCGTTGAGCACGGTGACGAGCTTTCGGGCAACGGCGATGATGGCGACCTTCTTCGATCCGGAGCGCCGGGCAATGGCGCTGTAGAAATCCTTGAAGCGCTGGTTTTGCCCGGATGGCTCCAAGCGCTGCCATGTAGAGTGCCTTGCGCACCCGCGGCCTKCCGCCRGCAATGGCGCGSCGGCCGCGCTTCTGACCGCTGTCGGCGTTGAACGGCGCAAGCCCGGCAAGCGCCGCCGCCGTCTT
>NZ_VLJG01000023.1:0-156172 GCF_007829415.1 Aminobacter sp. J44
GCCGGCGGCGTTCACCGGTACCGTCGGCATCAAGCCGACTTATGGCCGCTGCTCGCGCTGGGGCACCGTTGCCTTCGCCTCGTCGCTGGACCAGGCCGGCCCGATCGCCCGCGATGTCCGTGATGCCGCGATCCTGCTGAAGTCGATGGCTTCGGTCGATCCCAAGGACACGACTTCCGTCGACCTGCCGGTTCCGGACTACGAGGCCGCCATCGGCCAGTCGGTCAAGGGCCTCAAGATCGGCATCCCTGCGGAGTACCGCGTTGACGGCATGCCGGAGGAGATCGAGAAGCTTTGGCAGCAGGGCATTGCCTACCTGCGTGACGCCGGCGCCGAGATCGTCGACATCTCGCTGCCGCACACCAAGTACGCGCTGCCGGCCTATTACATCGTCGCGCCGGCCGAGGCTTCGTCGAACCTCGCCCGCTATGACGGCGTCCGGTATGGCCTGCGCGTCCCGGGCAAGGACATCATCGAGATGTATGAAAACACCCGCGCTGCCGGCTTTGGCCGCGAGGTGAAGCGCCGCATCATGATCGGCACCTACGTGCTGTCCGCCGGCTACTACGACGCCTATTATGTCCGCGCCCAGAAGGTCCGCACGCTCATCAAGCGCGACTTCGAGCAGGCGTTCGATGCGGGTGTCGATGCGATCCTGACCCCGGCGACCCCGTCGGCCGCGTTCGGCATCGCCGACCAGGACCTCGCCAGCGACCCGGTGAAGATGTACCTCAACGACATCTTCACCGTGACCGTGAACATGGCGGGCCTGCCGGGTATCGCTGTGCCAGCGGGCCTCGACAGCAAGGGCCTTCCGCTCGGCCTGCAGCTGATCGGCCAGCCGTTCGGCGAAGAGACGCTGTTCCGCACCGCCCATGTCATCGAGCAGGCCGCAGGCCGCTTCGAGCCGGAGAAGTGGTGGTAAGCACCGCGTTCCGCTGTCGGACGTATCGAATTCAGGGGAGCCTCCGGGCTCCCCTTTTCGTTTTCGGGGGCGCCTTGCTCCGCTGCTGGATTCTTGCGAGGACATAGCGACTGCGACCTGACGCGGGGGCGACGATGTTCTTCACCTTCTCCAAGATTTTCTGGATCCTGGCGACGCCGATCAACCTGATCGGGATTCTCCTGATCGCGGCCATTGCGTCTCGGCTTCTGAAGCTGCGGCGGCTGTCGATGTTCTGCAGCGTAACGGCGCTGGTGGTGCTGGGGCTTGGAGCCTGGACGACGACCGGCGCGCTGCTGCTGCATCCGCTGGAGGATTATTCTGAGCGTCCCACCCCGCCGCCGGACGATGTGACCGGCATCATCGTGCTGGGCGGAGGCTTTGAGGGCGCGGTCAACCTCGCGCGGGGCGGCTACGAACTAAACGCCAGCGGCGACCGCTTTGTCGAGGCCGCGGTCCTGGCGCGGCTCTATCCGGAGGCAAAGATCGTCGTGACCGGGGGCACCGGCACGCTGCTACTCGACGGGGAAGGCGATGGCGATACCGCGCCGCGCCTCCTGACGGCCCTCGGCGTCGAGCCGGAGCGGCTGGTCCTCGAAAGGGAGTCACGCGACACCCACGAGAACGCCCTGAACACGCGCGAACTGGTGCAGCCGCAGCCGGGCGAAGTCTGGCTGCTGGTCACCTCTGCCTTCCACATGCCGCGTTCTGTGGGGCTGTTCCGCAAGGCGGGATTCGACGTCGTGCCCTGGCCCGTCGACTACCGGACCGCAGGGACAGAGACATTTGGTCTGGCGGAAGACAATGTCGCGGATTCGATGCAGAACCTCGCGCTCGGATTGCGCGAATGGATCGGCCTGTTCGCCTATCGGCTCACCGGTCGCATCGACGGCATGTTCCCGCCGATGCCCTGACGGCTACTCGGCCACCGCGTCGCGTGCGGCTGAGAAGAACTGGCGGCGGATCTCGACGAAGATGATGAAGACGGTCGTGGCGATCAACATCCACGCACCGATGAACCAGCCAAGATAAGCAAGCGCGAAGAAGATGGCGCGCAGCCCCTCGTTGAAGTGGCGGCCGGCTAGCACATTCATGCGCGTTGCCCTCTGTACTGCAACGTCCAGCTCAGGCTGGAGCGCCGGATCCTCCCGGTAGGACGGCACGGCGCCCATCAGGATCGAGCAGTAGTTGAACAGCCGGTAGGACCAGCCGAATTTGAAAAAGCCGTAGGAGAGAATGCCAATGAGGCCAAACACCTTGGCCTCGAAGGCCTTGCGTGACGCAATCTGCGGCGCTGGGATCTCGCTCAGCACTTCCAGAAACGCATCGGTCGAACCGAACAGGGCGAAGCAGCCGCCGATCGCCAGCAGGCAGCTCGAGGCGAAGAAGGCTGTGCCCTGCTGCAGGCCGCTCATGATGCCGGTGTCCACCATGCGCAGCTCGCGCCGCGCCATGGTCCGCATCCAGTTCGACCTCTGGCCGTCCATCATCGACGTCAGCGTCGGCCGCGAGATGATGCGGCCGATGACACCGGGAGAGAATACGCCCCAGCACAACAGGAAGAATGCCAGGGCGACGAGATCGAGGCGGGTGAGGAACTGGGAATCGGACAACATGGGCCCAGAGTGCCGTAATTTGCACACATTCGCCACGCGCACACGGACACAATTTCGCCCTGTGAGGTAACTTCCCATTAAGCATGTGGATTAGTTAAATGACTGAAAAGTTTAAGAGAAATTTTCGCGAATTAACCTTTGAGCGGTGCAGGGACACCGTTTTGCCCTTTTGTGCATTGCGAACAGATTCGGGACGGGCTATGTAGCGGCCAGACGGAAGGGGCCGTCACGGCGCACGAGAGCCGAAAATAGTTCAATCAGCTAACAGGAAGAACATGGACGATAGCGTTCACAAATCCTGCTGGAGCGTCACCGCGAAGGCAGTGATTGGTTTCGCCGGTATATTCATGCTGGCCTGGCTTCTTGGCGGCCCCGAGGCCGCAACCATGCTTGCGGCAGGCTGAATCCGAAGCCCACTGACCTAGAGAATTCCTTTGGCGCGGCTCGTCCGCGCCTTTTTCTTTTCAGGGATGTCGCATCAAAGGCAGGTCGCGTCGGTTCGCTGGTTGCAATGCGTATCGCAACAGGGGCAACATCGGCGCAGCATTGGAGTCTTTCGCATGTTCCTTTCCGTGTTCGATCTGTTCAAGATCGGAATTGGACCCTCGTCCTCCCACACCATGGGTCCGATGACCGCTGCGTCGCGGTTTCTCGATGAGCTTCTCGGCAAGGACTGGCCACGGCCGGTAGGCGTGAAGGTGAGGCGGCTTGCCCCCAGCCTGCATGGCTCGCTGGCATTTACCGGCGTCGGCCACGGGACCGACCGCGCCGTCATCCTCGGCCTGACCGGCCTTACGCCGACAACCGTCGACCCGGATCAGGTCGATGAGGTGCTTGCCGAGGTGGTGCGGACGAAAAGCATTACGCCGCCCGGCCATCCCACGTACGATTTCGATCCCACAACGGATCTCGTGCTCGACAAGAAGCAGCCGCTGCCGGGGCATGCCAACGGCATGGCCTTCTCGGCATTCGCTGCTGATGGCCGCCTGCTGCTGCGCCGCGTCTACTATTCGATCGGCGGCGGCTTCGTCGTTTCGGAGGAAGAGTTGCAGCGGATGAAGGCTGAGGGGCCGTTGCGCAAGGGCGGCAGCAAAGGTTTCCCTTATCCGTTCGAGAATGCCAAGCAGATGCTGGCGATGGCGGCGAAGAGCGGCCTGTCGATCGCGCAGATGAAGCGCGCGAACGAGGAGCGCCTGATGTCGCGCGAGGAGCTTGATGCGGGGCTCGATGCCATCTGGGGCGCCATGTCCGCCTGCATCGACCGTGGCCTTGCCCAGGAAGGCATCATGCCGGGCGGCTTGAAGGTGCGTCGTCGCGCAAGGCAACTGCATGACAAGCTGCAGGAAGATTGGCGCAGCAACCGGCCAAACCCGCTGCTCGCCAACGACTGGCTCTCCGTCTACGCGATGGCGGTGAACGAGGAGAACGCAGCCGGCGGCCGCGTCGTCACCGCGCCGACCAATGGTGCGGCCGGCGTCGTGCCCGCCGTACTTCGTTACTGGCTGCACTTCCATGTTGAAGCCGATCAGGAATCCATCCGAGACTTCCTGCTCACGGCAGCAGCGATTGGCGGCATCATCAAGCACAACGCCTCCATTTCAGGCGCCGAGGTCGGCTGCCAGGGCGAGGTTGGTTCCGCGTCGGCAATGGCGGCTGCGGGGCTTTGTGCCGTGATGGGCGGCACGCCGGAGCAGGTCGAGAACGCGGCGGAAATTGCGCTCGAGCATCATCTCGGCATGACCTGCGACCCGGTTGGCGGACTGGTGCAGGTGCCCTGCATCGAGCGCAATGCGCTGGGTGCCGTAAAGGCGGTGACGGCGGCGTCGCTCGCGATCAAGGGCGATGGCAAGCATTTCGTGCCGCTCGACGCCGCGGTCGAGACGATGCGCCAGACCGGTCTCGACATGAACGAGCGCTACAAGGAGACTAGCCTCGGCGGTCTTGCCGTGAACGTGGTGGAGTGCTGAGCGCTGTGGACAGCATCGCCATGGCCTTCATCCTGACACCCGCCGCGATTAGATAGGGACCATGGCACTCCACCTCATCAAACTGTGCGTCGGCTGCGAGAGCGTCGAGGACCTCGAAGACTGGATCGCGCTCAAGCTGGACGAAAAGCGCCGTGCGGGCATGCCGGTCGAGCAGTTCCACACGACGCGCATGGTTCCGAAGCGGGTAGAGGAACTGCTGGATGGCGGCTCGCTCTACTGGATCATCAAGGGCGGCGTGCAGTGCCGCCAGCGGCTCATCGACGTCCGCCCGTTCACGGACGCAGAGGGCGTCGGCCGCTGCCGCCTGGTGCTCGATCCGGAGGTAGTGCGCACCGAATGGCAGCCGCGCCGGCCATTCCAGGGCTGGCGCTACCTGGATCCAAAGGACGTGCCGGCCGACCTTTCCGGTGCCGGAACCGACGACGAATTGCCGCTCGAGCTTCGCCGCGAACTCACCGAACTCGGCCTTCTCTGAACGAGGGCTTGCAAGGAGGCTAGGGGCGGCACATCTTCAAGCTATGAGCGAGAAGAAACCGCTGACTCCCACCAGGAAGGATGCGGACCCGGTCGTCAAACGCTCGGGTCCGTCAGAGATCGACGCGTTTATCCGTCAGGTGCAGACGATGGCTCCGGTCGCCTCCGGAACCGGTCGGCTGATCCTCGCGCTCGATGCCACGATGAGCCGTCAGCCGACGTGGGACCTCGCCTGCAAGCTCCAGGCGGAGATGTTCGACGCGGTCGGCAAGGCAGGCAGCCTTGCCGTGCAGCTCGTCTACTTCCGTGGCTTCGATGAATGCCGGGCCTCGCGCTTCGTCGCCGATACGACGTCCCTCAAGAACCTGATGACGAAGATCGACTGCCGCGGTGGGGCGACGCAGATCGGCAAGGTCTTCTCGCATGCGCTGAAGGAAACCGAGAAGGGCAAGGTCAACGCCCTCGTCTATATCGGCGACGCGATGGAGGAGAATGTCGACCTGCTCGCCCAGAAAGCCGGTCAGCTCGGCCTGCGCGGGGTGCCGATTTTCGCTTTCCAGGAAGGTCACGATCCGGCGACCGAGACGGCGTTTCGCGAGTTCGCGCGGCTGTCGAAGGGCGCATGGTTCCGGTTCAATTCAAGTTCGGCGGATACACTCGCAAAGCTGCTCTCGGCCGTGGCGGTTTATGCCACGGGCGGTCTGAAAGCTCTTGAAGCTCGGGGCAGGCCTGAGGACCGGCTGCTGATCGCCCACCTCGGATCTTCGGGTGGAGGAGGATGACGATACTATTCTATGTCACGGCGGTCGTTGCCGTGGTCATTGGCTTGCTGATGCTGTTCCTGAAGGCGGATGCCCGGAAGCTATCGCAGGCGCTTCGTTTTATAGGACCCGGCCTGTTAGCGGTCCTGGGAGCGGGACTGCTGCTAACGGGACGGGCAGCCGCGGGCGGTATGCTGATGTCGGCCGCTTTTGCCTGGCATCTGCGCGGCCGGGGCCGGGAGGCTGCGAAGCCATCGTCCGGCATGCGTTCATCGGTCAGGACCGCCGCACTCGAGATGGAACTCGATCATGACAGCGGCATGCTCGAAGGGCATATCCTTGCCGGGAGCCGGGAAGGGCAAGCCTTGGCCTCCCTTGACCTCGATGACCTCATCGAACTCGGTAAGGAGCTTTCGTCCGATCCGGAAAGTCTCCAGTTACTGGAGGCGTACCTTGACCGCCGATTTCCCGTCTGGCGTGAACACCGCAAGGCGGATGGTGGCGAGCGGAAGAGTAGCGCGCCAGCTTCTGGCTCCATGAGCAAGGAGGAGGCCTACGAGATCCTTGGTCTTGAAGCGGGAGCCAGTGCGGCGGACATTAGGAAGGCCCATCGCCGTCTGATGCAGCGCGTGCATCCCGACCTCGGGGGCAGCTCCTTCCTTGCGGCGAGGATCAATGAAGCCAAGGAAACTCTGTTGTCTTCTCAAAGGTAAGTCTCCCTTCGACACATTACTAACCGGGAAACGCGGGTTCATTTCAGCAACTCTCAGAGCGCCGCCGTGAAGCAGTCGATCTTCTTCTTCTTCAGTGCGTTGCAGGCGTTGACGGCCTGGTTCTTCGAGTTGAAGCCGAAGCGGGCGCGATAGTAGAGCGTGCCCTTGTTCTGGAATTCCTCGATGAAGGCGTTGGCATCGGAGACGATGCCGGGGGCGTCCTTGCCGGCACGCACGAGCGCGGCGAGGGCTTCCTTCTGCGAGGTCGACGAGGCGATCTGAACCGCCCAGCCCGAGTTCTGGATCGACGCGGTGCTCATGGCATCGACCGGGAAACGATCCTCCGGGGCAGGTGCCGCGACCGGAACCGGAACTTCCGCAGGTGGCGTAATACGCTCCGCAGCCGGTGCCTTAGGCATGGCGGCAGCGACGGCCGCGACCGCCGGAGCCGTTTCCGGCTCTGCGTATGCAGCGACCTGCATCTCGCCGGTCATGTCCGGACGGCCGTATGGGGTCGGGATGTCACGCTTCGGCAGCGTCAAGCCGGCGACCGCAGGGGCCTCGCCCTTGCCAGGACGCGGAGCGCTCACAAGGCCGCCACCGCCCTTGCGCGACGCTTTCGGGAAATACTCGCGAACCAGGGCAGCGACGTGCTGGTCGCGGCTTGCGGCGCTCGAGCCGCCCATAACGACCACTACGATCGAACGGCCATCACGCTGCACCGAGGTGGCGATGTTGAAGCCGGAGGCGCGGGTGTAACCGGTCTTGATGCCGTCAGAGCCCTCAAGCTTGCCGAGCAGGCGGTTGTGCGAGTGAATCGACTGCTTTCCGAACTGGAAGGAGCGGACCGAGAAATAGCGATAGTACTGCGGGAAATGTTCGCGCAGCGCGATGCCGAGGATCGCCTGGTCCCGTGCGGTCGACCAGTGGTTCGGGTTGGGCAGGCCATGGGCATTGCGGTACTGAGTGCCGGTCATGCCAAGCTGGCGCGCCTTGTTGGTCATCATGCGCGCAAAGCCATCCTCGGAGCCGCCGAGGTATTCCGCGACTGCCGTGGCAATGTCGTTCGCGCTGCGGGTCACGAGCGACTTGATTGCGGTGTCGACACTGACCGAACCGCCAGCGCGAACGCCGAGCTTGGTCGGCGGCTCTGCAGCGGCACGCGCGCTGACCGGGATCTGCGTCTGCGGCGAAACGCGGCCCGTCTTCATCGCCTCGAACAGGAGGTAGATGGTCATCATCTTGGTCAGGGACGCCGGAAAGCGGCGCTTGTCCGCGTTCTTCGCGAAGAGCACCTGGCCTGTCTTAGCGTCGATCACGTAGGCCGCGTAGCGAGAATCGCTGGCGGCAGCCGAGGCAGCGAGCGATGAGGCTATGATGAAAAAGGTGGCGAATACGAGGGTTGCAGCTCTGCGGAGATTCGCGAACGAATGGAAAAACTCAGCGGACGCCGTACGCACAAACATAGCAAAAACGCTCTTTGACGGTCTTCTTGGGGGGGCACTGCCTTGGGAGGCGACACTGCTTGACCGACGATAGCGGCGAGAGTCTTACCAGTAGGTTTATGGTAACCGGCATGTTCACCAATTCGCTCAACTTCTAGGTAACCCCTGCGCCAATCCGGATTCAGGACCGTCGAGGTTGAAGAATGCTGCAGCGCAAAATATGTATGTGCAATGCGTCGCGTGGGGCGTTCATAGAAGGAACAGGAATGGATCAGTCGTTTGAAAGCGTCGGCAAGTTTGGCCAGGAGCTGATCGACACCGGCCTGAAAAGTGTCGCTTCCGTTGCGCAGAATGCGCAGGCCATTGCCCTGGAAGCTGCCGAATATTCCAAGCGGGTCTTCGAGACCAACACCGTCGCCGCGGAGAAACTCGTGTCGGCCAAGTCGTTCGACAAGGTGGTTGATCTTCAGGCCGAGTTCGCCAACGAGGCGTACAAGGAGTTCGTCTCCGAGATGACGAAATTCAGCGAGCTTTATGCTGAGCTCGCGAAAAGCGCGTACCTGCCTTTTGAATCGCTGATTGCTAGAGCGCGGTAAAGTCTGGCAAAACCGCATTACTGGAATGTTGGGACCCGGCCGCGTTCACGCTGCCGGGTTTTTCGTCTGGGGACCTTCACTTGCGAGTTTTCGCAGACACGTGAGTGCCGCGCATATTGTCAGCGCGCGATTAGGTCTTAAAATTCGTTTAGAAGTGCCTACATGTCGTGTCGCTGGGCACGGCTCAAGCAGGGAATTTGAGCGGTGAAGGCAGGGGAAGCAAGGACTGGACTTATGTTCAGGATGCAGGGTGAAGAGGATCGTGGCAACGGGACCGGGCGCGGGACTGCAGTCATAACCCGCACCAAGCCGAAGATTAAGAAGCCGTCGCTCTACAGGGTGCTTATCCTGAATGACGACTATACGCCCATGGAGTTCGTCGTCCACATTTTGGAGCGCTTCTTCCAGAAGGATCGGGAGTCCGCGACCCGTATCATGCTCCACGTGCACAATCATGGGGTGGGGGAATGCGGGGTCTATACATACGAGGTGGCTGAGACCAAAGTGACTCAGGTCATGGACTTCGCCAGACAGCACCAACATCCGCTACAGTGCGTGATGGAAAAGAAATGAGGTTCTGAATGCCGGCTTTCACCCCAGGCCTGGAACAGGCACTGCACAGGGCATTGACACTGGCGAACGAGCGCCATCACGAATATGCCACGCTTGAGCATTTGTTGATGGCGCTCATCGATGACCCTGACGCGGCAGCCGTGATGCGGGCCTGCAACGTCAACCTCGATGAGCTGAGGCAGACCGTCCTCAACTACATCGATACCGAGCTGGACAATCTGATCACCGGCTATGACGAAGATTCGAAGCCCACTGCCGGGTTTCAGCGCGTCATCCAGCGGGCGGTCATCCACGTCCAGTCGTCGGGGCGTGAAGAGGTGTCCGGCGCAAACGTCCTTGTAGCCATCTTCGCTGAGCGCGAGAGCCACGCCGCGTACTTCCTGCAGGAACAGCAGATGACGCGCTATGATGCCGTGAACTACATCAGCCACGGCATTGCCAAGCGCCCCGGCGCTTCCGAGACCCGTACGCCACGCGGCGCCAACGAGGACGAGTCTCCCAACACGCATGGCGAGGGCGACGAAGGCGGCAAGAAGAAGCAGCAAGACGCGCTTACTGCATATTGCGTGAACCTCAACCAGAAGGCGCGGGCGGGCAAGATCGACCCGCTGATCGGCCGCGAGAGCGAAATCAACCGCACGATCCAGGTGCTGTGCCGGCGTTCCAAGAACAACCCGCTCTATGTGGGTGATCCTGGCGTCGGCAAGACGGCGATCGCCGAGGGCCTCGCCAAGCGCATCGTCGACGGCGATGTGCCGGAGGTGCTGCGCGATGCGACCATCTTCGCGCTCGACATGGGCACGCTGCTTGCAGGTACCCGCTACCGCGGTGACTTCGAGGAGCGTCTGAAGCAGGTCGTCAAGGAGCTCGAGGAGTATCCGGGCGCAGTCCTGTTCATCGACGAGATCCACACCGTCATCGGTGCGGGCGCTACCTCGGGCGGCGCGATGGATGCGTCGAACCTGCTCAAGCCAGCCCTGTCGTCGGGTGCGATCCGCTGCATCGGCTCCACCACCTACAAGGAGTTTCGGCAGTTCTTCGAGAAGGATCGTGCGCTCGTGCGCCGCTTCCAGAAGATCGACGTCAACGAGCCGACTGTCGAGGATGCCATCGAGATCATGAAGGGCCTCAAGCCCTATTTCGAGGATTATCACAAGGTCAAGTACACCAACGACGCCATCAAGGCGGCGGTGGAGTTGTCGTCGCGCTACATCAACGACCGCAAGCTGCCTGACAAGGCCATCGACGTGATCGACGAGACCGGCGCGTCGCAAATGCTGCTGCCGGAAAACAAGCGCAAGAAGACGATCACGGTGAAGGAGATCGAGGCGACCGTCGCCACCATGGCACGCATCCCGCCGAAGACCGTGTCCGCTGACGACGAGAAGGTTCTCGCCTCGCTCGAGGACGAGCTCAAGCGCGTCGTCTACGGGCAGGACACGGCAATCACGGCGCTTTCTTCCGCGATCAAGCTGGCACGTGCCGGCCTGCGCGAACCGGACAAGCCGATCGGCTCGTACCTGTTCTCCGGCCCGACCGGCGTCGGCAAGACCGAGGTTGCCAAGCAGCTGGCGAAGTCGCTCGGCGTCGAACTCCTGCGCTTCGACATGTCGGAGTACATGGAGCGCCACACCGTGTCGCGCCTGATCGGTGCGCCTCCCGGCTACGTGGGCTTCGACCAGGGCGGCTTGCTGACCGACGGCGTCGACCAGCATCCGCACTGCGTGCTGCTGCTCGACGAGATCGAGAAGGCGCATCCGGATCTGTTCAACATCCTGTTGCAGGTCATGGACCACGGCAAGCTGACCGACCATAACGGTAAGCAGGTCGACTTCCGCAACGTGATCCTGATCATGACCACGAATGCGGGCGCGGCGGACCTTGCCAAGGCTGCTATCGGCTTTGGCTCGTCGAAGCGCGAGGGTGACGACATGGAGGCGATCAACCGCCTGTTCACGCCCGAGTTCCGCAACCGTCTCGACGCGATCATCCCGTTCGGTTCGCTGCCGGTGCCGGTCATCCATCAGGTGGTGCAGAAGTTCGTCATGCAGCTGGAGGCCCAGCTGGCCGAGCGCCGCGTGACCTTCGATCTCACGCCAGATGCAATCGCGTGGCTGGCTGACAAGGGCTACGACGAGCGCATGGGCGCTCGCCCGCTCTCCCGCGTCATCCAGGAGCACATCAAGAAGCCGCTGGCGGACGAAGTGCTGTTCGGCAAGCTGCGTAACGGTGGCACGGTTCGCGTTTCGGTGGAGAAGGACGATCTCGGCCTCGACATCCTGAAGCTCGATGCGATCGCCGACGAGATGCCGGTGAAGCCGAAGAAGGAAGTGCCGGAAGCTCAGCCGCCCAAGCGCAAGGCAGCGAAGAAGGCTGCTGCTGCGGCGGCGGGCGATGACAAGGACAAGAACACGCCCAAGCGGTCGATTGTTCCGCAGTTGCCACGCAAGTAAGACTTCAAGGCAGAGTCACGAATTGAGCGGGCGAGATAAATCTTTATCTCGCCCGTTTCGCATATGTGAGGCAAATTCATCTTTTGGCGCGGGTTGCGCCACATTCAAATCGGCTTCTGGCGGTTTGCTTCGTACACGGCTTTCGCATGCGGGGCAGGGGACTTCTGCGATCGCCTTTTCCGTCCGCTCGCGGACCCAGAAGAGGATTAAGTGCATGAAACTGAACCGTACCCTCCTTGCCGGCGTGACCGCTGTCGCCTTCGGAATCGCCGGATCGCTGGGCGTGGCAACTGCACAGGAGGCCTCGCCTGCGGCGCCCGCGCCGGAAGCGCAGGCACCTGCCGCCACCGCCCCCCAGATCGATGACCAGAAGCTGCAGTCATTCGCCACGGCGTTCCTTGAGGTCAGCGAGGTCACCCAGGAATACCAGCCGCAGATCGCTGCCGCGGGATCCGTTGAGGCCCAGCAGAAGCTGCAGCAGGAAGCGGGACAGAAGATGGTTGACGCCGTCAACTCAACCGACGGGATCACCGTCGAGGAATACAACATGATCATTCAGGCTGCGCAGGCCGATCCGGAACTGGCGCAGCGGATCAACGGCGAGATCACCAAGGCTGCCGCCGCAGGCGGTGCGCCCGCCGCCCAGCAGCCCGCACAACAGCAGTAAGGCTCGCCTCCCAAGCGAACCGAGCTTGCCTGGGCCGGACAGTCCTTCTCCGGCTCAGGCGGCCATCAGTGCCTTGATCCCATCCGCCACGAATTGAACCGCCAGTGCCGCGAGGATCACCCCGAGCAGGCGCGTCAGGATCGAGCGGCCGGTTTCACCCAGGAAGCGCTCGATGCGCTCCGCTGCTGCGAATGTCAGCCAGGTGATGCCGATACAGGCGGCAAGGATCAACACCAGCCAGAAGCCGCCACTCGCGCCCGGAAACCTTCCAGACAGAAGTACCGTCGCCGAAATCGCGCCCGGACCGGCCATCAGCGGGATGGCGAGGGGGAAGGCGGCGATGTTATGGATGTGATCCTTCGTTATGGCGGTTTCCGCGCTGCGCTCCTTCCGCTCCTGGCGCCGCTCGAAGATCATTTCGAAAGCGATCCAGAACAGCAGCAGGCCGCCAGCCACGCGAAATGCGGGAAGGGTGATCCCGAACACGTTGAGGATCACCGTTCCGGCGATCGCGAACAGCGTCAGCACCCCGAAACCGATGATGCAAGCGCGTGTCGCCACCTGCATTCTTTGGCCGCGATGCATGCCTGGAGTGAGTGCCAGGAACAGCGGCGCGAGGCCGGGCGGGTCAATCGTCACAAGGATCGTCACGAAGGCGTTGAATATGACGTCGATGCTCGGCATGCGGCAAGTTCCCCCTATTCTTCCGACTGTCGGCGCAATTTCGGCGGCGGATTTTGCCCAGTCTGGCAGAAAAATCCCGCATAAGCGATTCGCTCTGAGGCCCCCGTTTTGGCGGTTTGCCGGGAGGGTGCGGCGCATTTCATGAACAGCTTTCCCGGGTGCTTTGTAAGCCATTGGCGCGCAACGAAAATTTGGCTTTGGAAATCTGCTCTCCGATTTGGAAAAATTGCTCCAATTCCTATATAAGGGGAGGGTGTTTTCCAGCATGATCGTGATCTCCATTGACTGACCAGACCACGCCGCGCGAGCCTCAGGACTTGCCTGAAGGTGTCGAGCCGATCTCCATCATAGAGGAGATGCAGCGAAGCTATCTCGATTACGCCATGAGCGTGATCGTTTCGCGTGCGCTGCCGGATGTGCGAGATGGCCTCAAGCCCGTACATCGCCGCATCCTCTATGCGTCGCATGAGAGCGGCTACCACTGGAACAGAAAATACGTGAAGTCGGCTCGTCCGGTTTCGGACGTGATGGGTAAATATCACCCGCACGGCGACGCCTCGATTTATGACGCCTTGGTCCGCATGGCACAGGACTGGTCGATGCGAGTGCCGCTCATCGACGGGCAGGGCAATTTCGGCTCGATCGACGGCGACCCTCCGGCGGCGATGCGTTACACCGAAGCCCGCCTGACCAAAGTCGCCCACGAGATACTCGAGGACATCGACAAGGACACTGTCGACTTCCAGGACAACTATGACGGTTCGCAGGTCGAGCCGAAGGTGCTGCCTGCGCGCTTCCCGAACCTGCTCGCCAACGGCTCGGGCGGTATTGCCGTCGGCATGGCGACCAACATTCCGCCGCACAATCTGGGCGAGCTGGTCAACGGCTGCATTGCGCTCATCGACAATCCAGAGATCGAGCTGCCGGAGCTGATGGAGCACATCCCGGGTCCGGACTTCCCGACCGGCGGCATCATCCTTGGCCGTGCCGGCATCTACTCCTCGTACCAGACCGGTCGCGGCTCGATCATCATGCGCGGCAAGGTGCATATCGAGGAGATGCGCAACGACCGCGAGGCGATCATCATCACTGAGGTTCCCTATCAGGTGAACAAGGCGACGATGATCGAGAAGATGGCTGAGCTGGTGCGGGACAAGCGCATCGAGGGCATCTCCGACATTCGGGACGAAAGCGACCGTCAGGGCTATCGCGTCGTCGTCGAGCTGAAGCGCGACGCCAACGCCGAGGTGATCCTCAACCAGCTTTATCGCTACACTCCGCTGCAGACCTCGTTCGGCGCCAACATGGTCGCGCTGAACGGGGGGAAGCCCGAGCAGATGTCGCTGCTCGACATGCTGAGGGCCTTCGTCAGCTTCCGCGAGGAAGTTGTCAGCCGCCGCACGAAGTACCTGCTGCGCAAGGCGCGTGAACGCGCCCACGTCCTCGTCGGCCTGGCGATTGCCGTGGCCAACATCGACGAGGTCATCAAGCTGATCCGCCAGGCGCCTGATCCGCAGACCGCGCGCGACCAGCTGATGACGCGCCGCTGGCCGGCCGCTGACGTTGAGTCGCTGATCCGCCTGATCGACGACCCGCGCCACAAGATCAACGAGGACGGCACCTACAACCTCTCGGAAGAGCAGGCCCGCGCCATCCTCGATTTGCGCCTGCAGCGCCTCACGGCTCTTGGCCGCGACGAAATCGCGGACGAGTTGAATACGATCGGCGCCGAGATTTCCGACTATCTCAACATTCTCTCCTCACGCCCGCGCATCCTGCAGATCGTCAAGGACGAGCTCATTGCTGTGCGCGACGAGTTCGGCACCCCGCGCCGCACGGAAATCGCCGAAGGCGGCGCGGACATGGATGACGAAGACCTCATCCAGCGCGAGGACATGGTCGTTACGGTCACGCACGAAGGCTACATCAAGCGCGTGCCGCTCTCGATCTACCGGGCGCAGGCTCGCGGCGGCAAGGGTCGCTCCGGCATGGCAACGAAGGATACGGACTACGTCACGCGTCTGTTCGTCGCCAGCACCCACACGCCGGTCCTGTTCTTCACCTCGCGCGGCATCGTCTTCAAGGAAAAGGTCTGGCGCCTGCCGATTGGCACGCCGCAGTCCCGTGGCAAGGCGCTCGTCAACCTGCTCAACATCGAGGCAGGCGATCGCATCACGGCGATCCTGCCGCTGCCCGAGGACGAGAGCAGCTGGTCGAACCTCGACGTGATGTTTGCGACGACGCGCGGTACCGTGCGCCGGAACAAGCTGAGCGACTTCGTCCAGGTGAACCGGAACGGCAAGATCGCGATGAAGTTCGACGAGGAAGGCGATGCCATCCTTGCGGTCGAAACCTGCACCGAGCACGACGACGTGCTGTTGATCGCCAACTCCGGCCAGTGCATCCGCTTCCCGGTCACGGAAGTCCGCGTCTTCAAGGGCCGCGATTCCCAGGGCGTGCGCGGCATCGCACTCGGCGAGAACGAGCAGGCGATCTCCATGACGATCCTGCATGGCGTCGACGCGAGCCCGGCAGACCGCGCCGCATATCTGCGGCAAGCAGCTGCGGAGCGTCGCCTGGCGAACGGAGAGACCGAGGGTGAGGAGATCAGCCTCACCAACGAGGATGTTGGCGAGGAGACCGCGCTGTCGCCGGAGCGCTTCGAAGAGCTCAGGGCGCGCGAACAGTTCGTGCTAACCGTCACCGAGTACGGCTACGGCAAGCGCTCGTCGTCCTACGACTTCCGCGTCACCGGACGCGGCGGCAAGGGTATCCGCGCAACCGATGTGTCGAAGGTCGCCGAAATTGGTCGTCTTGTTGCGGGCTTCCCGGTCGAGAACGAAGACCAGATCATGCTGGTCTCCGATGGCGGCCAGGTGATCCGTGTGCCGGTCAACGGCATCCGTCTCGCCAGCCGCGCAACCAAGGGCGTGACCATCTTCGATCTGGCTGAAGGTGAGAAGGTTGTCTCCGTGGAGCGCATCTCCGAACCGGAAGACAATGAAGAAAGTGCGGATGGCGCGCAGGATGCACCACCCGCACCACTGGAGGACTAAGTTAGCCGAAGGTGATGTTGCGACGAGCAGCCTTACGCTGCGCTTCCAGCTTGACGCTCTGGGCTTCGTTGTGGAGACCCAGGGCGGTTGCAATCAGCATGGCCAGGGTCATGGTGGCAGCAAGCAGGTAGATCATCATCGCGCATCTCCTTCGTGCTCAGCTAACGGTTGAAGCGGCCTTTCGTTTCATGCTGAATGCGTTTTGAAGGATTCAGCTTGAACCGTTACTGAGGGAGCCGTTCATCCGGCATTCATCTGCTGCCGGATGCCCGATTGCCTTGGGCTGTTCGTCCAGATAGAAGCCAGACCATGAAGAGCCGCATCGCATTCTATGCCGGGTCATTCGACCCGCTGACCAACGGCCACCTCGATGTGCTCAAGGGCGCGATGGTTTTCGCCGACGAGGTGATTGTCGGGATTGGTATCCAGGCGTCCAAGCAGCCGCTGTTCACCTTCGAGGAGCGCGTGGAACTCATCGAGGGGTGGGCGAAGCAGGAACCGGGCGTGGACGCTGCAAAATTGAAGATCGTCTCGTTCAGAGGGCTGCTGGTAGATGCCGCGCGCGAGCACGGCGCGTCGATGCTGATCCGGGGCCTGCGCGATGGCACCGATCTCGACTATGAGATGCAGATGGCGGGCATGAACGGGATCATGGCGCCGGAACTGCAGACGGTATTCCTGCCGGCAAGCCCGTCGGTGCGCACGATTACTGCCACACTCGTCCGGCAGATTGCCGCGATGGGCGGCAACATCCGCCCTTTCGTCCCGTCCAATGTTGCCGAGGCGCTTGAACGAAAGTTCAAGGCCTGAACACGGAGCCACTCATGCAGTTTCTGAAATTCGTCTCGTCGGCCCTTGTCGCGGCCAGCCTGTTCGCTGGCTCTGCAGCACTCGCGGCAGATCCCGAGAATACGATGATCATCAAGCTCAAGGACGGCGAGGTGGTGATCGCGCTGCGTGAGGATCTGGCGCCGAAGCATGTTGCACAGATCAAGAAGTTGGTTCGCGACGGCGAGTACGACAATGTGGCCTTCCACCGCGTGATCGAGGGCTTCATGGCCCAGACCGGCGACGTGCAGTTTGGCGACCTCGAGAACGGCTACAACAGCCAGCGGGTCGGCATGGGCGGCTCGTCGCTTCCGAACATCGAGGCCGAGTTCTCCAACGAGACGTTCGCGCGTGGCACGGTAGGTATGGCCCGTTCGCAGGATCCGAACTCAGCCAACTCGCAGTTCTTCATCATGTTCGCTCCGGGCTCGTTCCTCGATGGCTCCTACACCATCGTCGGCAACGTCGAGAGCGGCATGGAATTCGTCGACAACATCAAGCGCGGACAGGGCCCCAACGGCGAAGTCACTGATCCGGACCGCATGATCTCCGTCCGCATTGCCGCGGACGCCAAGTAAAACAGAAACTCCAGATCAGGAAGGACGCCACATGGCCGAGATCAAGGACCCCGAAAACACGATCATCATGGAAACGACCAAGGGCAAGGTCGTCATCCAGCTGCTGCCGGATGTGGCTCCGAACCATGTCGCCCGTATCAAGGAACTCGCCCGCGAGAACTTCTACGACGGCATCGTCTTCCACCGCGTGATCGACGGCTTCATGGCCCAGACCGGCGACCCGACCGGCACCGGCATGGGCGGCTCGGACAAGCCGGACCTCAAGGCCGAGTTCTCGAACATGGCGCACGTGCGCGGCACGTGCTCGATGGCGCGTTCGCAGAACCCGAATTCGGCCAACTCGCAGTTCTTCATCTGCTTCGAGGACGCTCCGTGGCTGAACCGCCAGTATTCGGTTTGGGGCCAGGTCATCGAGGGTATGGAAAACGTCGACAAGATCAAGCGCGGCGAGCCTGTGCGCGATCCCGACAGCATCGTCTCGATGCGCGTTGCCGCCGACCTGTAATTGCCTTTCGGGACGTGGCCGGCTGAACGCGGCCGCGTCCTTCTCTCCAGTTTTCTTCAAGCGCGTTGCCGGCATTCATTGGGGTGACGTCACCTTGTATGGTCGTGCCTGATGCGAGTGGACCTTTTCGACTTCGACCTGCCCGATGAACGGATCGCGCTGCGGCCCGCAGATCCGAAGGATTCGGCGCGTATGCTGGTCGTGCGCCAAGGTGAGCCGTTCGAGGACCGGATCGTGCGCGACCTGCCGTCGCTGCTGCGCAAGGGCGACGCGCTCGTCTTCAACGATACCCGTGTCATTCCTGCCCAACTGACCGGCCTGCGCCGCCGCGACGGTTCGGTTGCGCAGATCGACGCCACGCTGCACATGCGCGTGGCGGCCGACCGATGGAAGGCGTTCGCGCGTCCGGCCAAGCGGCTGATCGTCGGCGACCGCATCAATTTCGGCCACGGCGGTAACACCTGCCTGATCGGCTCGCTCGACGCCACAGTCGTCGAGAAGGGCGAGGCGGGCGAGGTCACGGTAGCCTTCGATCTATCCGGTCCTGCGCTCGACGAGGCGCTGCACGCCGTCGGACATATTCCGCTGCCGCCCTATATCGCTACGCGCCGTATGGACGACGAGCGCGACCGGATCGACTACCAGACGATCTATGCCCGCGAGGAGGGCGCCGTTGCCGCGCCGACTGCTGGGCTTCACTTCACGCCGCAACTGTTCGAGGCGCTGGATGCCGCCGGCATCGAGCGGCACTTCGTGACGCTGCATGTCGGCGCTGGCACCTTCTTGCCGGTCAAGGCCGACGATACCGCCGACCACAAAATGCATTCCGAGATCGGCCACGTCTCCGCGCGCACTGCCGAGGCGCTCAATGCCGTCAAGGCGCGCGGCGGACGCATCGTTTCCGTCGGCACTACCTCGCTGCGGCTGATGGAAAGCGCCGTCGGTCCTGATGGTCTTCTGAAGGAATGGTCCGGCGCGACCGACATCTTCATCACGCCCGGCTACAGGTTCCGCACCGCGGATGTCCTGATGACCAATTTCCACCTGCCGCGTTCGACGCTGTTCATGCTGGTGTCGGCCTTCTGCGGCCTCGAGACGATGCAGGCGGCCTACGCCCACGCGATCGCCAGCGGCTACCGCTTCTATTCCTACGGCGACTCCAGCCTGCTTTTCCGGAGTGACACGTGACCGAACAGTTCTCGTTCAAGGTTCTCGCTACTGACGGCAAGGCGCGGCGGGGCGAGATCACGATGCCGCGCGGCACCATCCGAACGCCGGCCTTCATGCCGGTCGGCACCGGGGGCACCGTCAAGGCCATGTATATGGACCAGGTGCGCGATCTCGGCGCCGACATCATCCTCGGCAACACATATCACCTGATGCTGCGTCCGGGCGCAGAGCGTGTTGCGAGGCTCGGCGGCCTGCACGAGTTTGCGCGCTGGCCGTACCCGATCCTGACCGATTCCGGCGGCTTCCAGGTGATGTCGCTAGCGCAGCTGCGCAAGCTGAACGAGCAGGGCGTGACCTTCCAGTCGCACATCGACGGCCGCCGCTACGAGATGTCGCCGGAGCGGTCGATCGAGATCCAGGGACTCCTCGACTCCGACATCCAGATGCAGCTCGACGAGTGTGTGGCGCTGCCTGCCTCGGAGAAAGAAATCGAGCGTGCGATGGAGCTTTCGCTGCGCTGGGCGGAGCGCTGCAAGGTCGCCTTCGGCGACCAGCCTGGCAAGGCGATGTTCGGCATTGTTCAGGGCGGCGATGTTCCGCGCTTGCGCGAGCGGTCGGCGGAAGCCCTGAAGGCCATGGACCTGAAAGGCTACGCGGTTGGCGGCCTTGCCGTCGGCGAGCCGCAGGAAGTGATGCTCGACATGCTGGACATCACCTGTCCGGTCCTGCCGGCCGACAAGCCCCGCTACCTGATGGGCGTGGGAACGCCCGACGACATTCTCAAGTCCGTCGCGCGCGGTATCGATATGTTCGACTGCGTGATGCCGACGCGGGCAGGGCGCCATGGCCTCGCCTTCACCCGCCGCGGCAAGGTGAACCTGCGCAACGCGCGCCACGCCGACGATCCGCGTCCTCTCGATGAGGAAAGCCCATGCTCGGCCGCGCGTGACTATTCGCGCGCATACCTGCACCATCTGGTGAAGTCGGGTGAGGCTCTGGGCGCGATGCTGCTGACCTGGAACAACCTCTCTTACTACCAGCAGCTCATGGCTGACATCCGCGCGGCGATCGAGGCCGGACGCTTCGTCGAGCGCGCTGCCGAAATTACCGCAGGCTGGGCTGCGGGCGACATCGCCCCACTCTAGGAAAAGATTCGCAGGGCTTGCTTCTACAGCTGCGTGCCATGAAGTTCTGTTCGTTTAACTTCGTGGCTTAACCTGCTCATTCGCTAGACGTAATTCGTCGCGCCGCTGCCTCAGTCTTAGTCATCGTGCCCAGCCGAAAGGCTTTGCGGCGAGGGTCTGCGAAAAGTTCTTGCTTTCATTCAAGATGCCCATTGATATGGGTGCGAATGGAGGTATCCGTTTGGCAGCGTTCGATGAAATGCGTCCAGGTGACGCCGGAGTAAGGCAGCCATATGCAGGCTATGACGCCTGGCTGCAGTCGCAGGATCCTTCCCGCCTCAAAGAAAAGATGCTCGATGCGGAAACCGTCTTTCGCCGAACGGGCATCACCTTCGCGGTCTACGGTGAACAGGAAGCCGCGGAGCGCATCATCCCGTTCGACATCATCCCGCGAATTCTTTCGGGAAGCGAGTGGCGGCGGCTCACCCAGGGAATCGAGCAGCGCGTCCAGGCGCTGAATGCATTCCTGGACGACATCTACCACCGCCAGGAAATCCTGCGCTCGGGCCGCATCCCGAGGCACCTGATTGCCGGCAACGATGCCTTCCTGCCGGAAATGATCGGCGTTCGCCCACCCGCCGGCGTCTACACCCACATCATCGGCGTCGACATCGTCCGCACCGGCGAGAACGAGTTTTTCGTCCTCGAAGACAATGCCCGCACACCCTCCGGCGTTTCCTACATGCTGGAGAACCGAGAGACGATGATGCAGCTCTTTCCGGAGCTGTTTCAGAAGGTGAAGGTGCGGCCCGTCGAGGACTATCCGCAGCTGTTGCGCCAGTCATTGTCTGCGGTCGCGCCGAAAGGCGTGAACGGACGTCCGACCGTCGCGGTGCTCACACCCGGCATGTACAACTCGGCCTATTTCGAGCACGCCTTCCTTGCCGACCAGATGGGCGTCGAACTCGTCGAGGGGCATGATCTGCGCGTCATTGACGGCCATGTCGCGATGCGCACGACGCAGGGCTACAAGCAGATCGATGTGCTCTACCGCCGTGTGGATGATGCCTACCTTGACCCGCTGACCTTCCGCCCGGATTCGACCCTGGGCGTGCCCGGCATCATGGACGTCTACCGCGCAGGCAACATCACGATTGCCAATGCCCCCGGCACCGGCATCGCTGACGATAAGGCGATCTATTCGTACATGCCGGAGATCGTCGAGTTCTACACCGGTCGCAAGCCCCTGCTCGGCAACATCCCGACGTGGCGCTGCTCGGAGCCGGATAGCCTGAAATACGTGCTCGAGCATCTCGAAGAGCTGGTGGTCAAGGAAGTGCACGGCTCCGGCGGCTACGGCATGCTTGTTGGCCCGACAGCTTCGAAAAAGGAGCGCGAGGCATTCGCCGCCAAGCTCAGGGCCAAGCCTGGCAACTACATCGCCCAGCCGACGCTTGCGCTCTCAACCTGTCCGATCCTCACCGAGGCGGGGCTTGCACCGCGCCATGTCGACCTTCGCCCCTTCGTCCTGGTGTCCGACCGTATCCGCATTGTTCCGGGCGGGCTCACCCGCGTCGCGCTCAAGGAAGGTTCGCTGGTGGTGAACTCTTCGCAGGGTGGCGGAACCAAGGACACATGGGTGCTCGATGACTAGCGGGGCCAACTGACATGCTGCTTGGACGCACGGCAAACGGCCTCTACTGGATGGGCCGCTACATTGAGCGAGCCGAGAACATGGCGCGTCTCGTCGACGCCGGCCTTCGCCTCGCTTTGACCCGCACCGAAGCCGCCTCGGACGAATGGGCGTCGGTGGTCCTCAGCGCCGGCGCGAAATATGCGTTCGACGCGCGCCACCCCGAATACACAGCCGAGACGGTCGGCGATTTTCTCCTGCGCGATCCCGGCAACCCGTCGAGCGTGCTTTCATGCATTGAAATGGGCCGCGCCAACGCGCGCATGGTTCGCACTGCTCTGACACGCGACACGTGGGAAAGCATCAACGAGACTTGGATGCTTCTGAAGAAGCTGCTGGCCCCGGAAATCGACCAGCGCGAGCTTCCGTCGATCCTCGACAAGATCAAGCGTCAAACCGCGCTCATCCGCGGCGCCTTCCACGGTACGATGCTTCGTAACGAGATTTTCGATTTCGCCCAGCTCGGCATCTATGTCGAGCGTGCCGACAACACGGCCCGCATCCTCGACGTTAAGTACTACGTGCTGCTGCCGTCGATTTCCTGGGTGGGCTCGTCACTCGACAACTATCAGTGGGAATCGATCCTGCGTTCGGTTTCGGCTCATCGCTCCTACAGCTGGGTCTATGAGGGCGATTACAAGCCGCGCAACATCGCGGACTTCCTGATCCTCAACCGCCGCATGCCGCGCTCACTGGCGTTCTGCTACCGCATGATTGCCGAAAGCCTCGAACTTCTGGCCGACGATTATGGCGAGCGCCACACCTGCCACGACACGCTGGACGAGATCCGCGCCAAGCTGCAGCCCAACACGATCGATCGTATCTTCGAGGACGGTCTGCACGAATATCTGACGGAATTCATTCGTTGCAACAACAGGTTGGGCGACGAAGTTGCAGCAGATTACAGGTTCTTCTGATGCGGCTGAAGATTTCTCATTCCACGCAGTACTCCTATGATGCTCCGGTGCCTTACGCGTTGCAGCGGATCAGGCTTTGCCCGCCGCCGGCTCAGACGCAGGAGATCATTTCGTGGCAGCTAGACGTGTTGGGTGCCGACGAAGAGGTCCGGTTCTTCGACCAGTTCGGCAATGACACGCGGCTTTACAGCGTTCCGTCGGGCTCAACCCTTATCTCCATCACCGCGCGTGGCGAAATCGAGGTCCGGGACACGGCTGGCGTCACTGGCCCGCATTCGGGCTACGCGCCGCTGTGGCTGTTCAAGCAAGCGACCCCACTGACCCAGCCCGGCGCACTGACGGCGGAAATTGCTGCACCGTTCACCTCGGGCAATGACATCGAGCGGCTGCACGGCCTGTCCAACGCCATCCGCGATCGCGTTGCCTACCGCGTCGGCACGACAGACGCGGCCACAACGGCGGAAGAAGCGCTGGAGCGGGGCGAGGGGGTCTGTCAGGACCATTCGCACATCTTCATTGCCAGTGCGCGCGAACTAGGCTTCCCCGCCCGCTATGTCAGCGGCTACCTGATGCTGAACGAGACCACCGAGCAAGCCGCGACTCACGCTTGGGCGGAGGCACATATTGCCGGTCTCGGTTGGGTCGGCTTCGACGTGTCGAACGGAATTTCGCCCGACGGGCGCTATGTCAGGCTGGCAACGGGCCGCGATTACCGCGATGCGATGCCGATTTCCGGTATACGCCTCGGGCAGGCGCAGGAACTGCTTGAAGTTCACATTACGGTCGAGCAGTAATCCGTGATCGGTACCAGGGCAGCACTGAGATGACCTACTGCGTCGGCTTGAAGTTCAATCGCGGCATCGCCTTCATGTCGGACACGCGCACCAATGCCGGCGTGGATTCGATCTCGGTCTTCCGCAAGATGTACACGTGGGAAGTGCCCGGGGAGCGCATCTTCGTGCTGCTGTCGGCCGGCAATCTGGCAACCACGCAGTCGGTTGTGAGCCTGCTGGACGAGCGGTCAAAGGCTGTGGCGGAGCGTTCTCCATCGCTCCTGAAGACGCCATCAATGTTCCAGGCCGCCCGCATGATCGGCGATACAGTGAAAGAGGTGATCGCCACCTCCGCTTCGGGCGGCCAAAACGCCGACGCCTTCAGTGCCTCCTTCATTTTCGGCGGCCAGATCAAGGGCGGCGAGCCGCGCCTGTTCCTGATCTATCCCGAGGGCAATTTCATCGAGAGCGGCGACGACACTCCGTTCTTCCAGATTGGAGAGACCAAGTACGGCAAGCCGATCCTGATCCGTGCGTACGATGCTGACATGAACTTTTCTCAGGCAGCAAAGCTGCTGGCGATCTCGTTCGATTCGACCATCCGCGCGAATCTTTCGGTCGGCATGCCGCTCGACCTGCTGTTCTATGAGCGCGATTCGCTCATGGTCACCTACAAAACGCGGCTCGAGCAGGACGATCCGTATTACCGCGAGGTGTCGGAAGGCTGGTCAGAGGCCCTGCGCGCAGCTTTCAACCAGCTGCCGGATTTTCCCTTCAACGCGTGACTTCAGGCAAAGAAAAGGGAGGAAGCGGATGCTTCCTCCCTTCGCTCACCTTGATTTTTCCGATCAGCCATAGGGCGACGTGCACTGACGGCGCGGGCCGTTGTACGGCTGGAAGGTGTTGTCGGACGGGCGGTAGGACCGGTAGCGGTTCAGGCACCATTCGACATGCGCATTGTTGCCGCGATAGACGCGGGTCGGCGGAGCGACATAGCGCGGCTGCTGGTTGGCGATTGCGCCGCTGACAATTGCGCCTGCGATGAAAGCTGCTGCCGGGAACCAGAAGTCGCCGTGGCGGCGGTAGCCGGGGCGGTACTCGCGGGACCCGCGATGACCGCGCCAATAGACGTCACGGCCGCGACGCTCGAACCGGTCGTTATGCCGGTGGTCACGGTACTGAATTTGCGTTACATTCGATGTCTGATCGACAACAGGCGAGCCAAGTGGCATCGCCACGGCCGGGGCCGCCATAGGCACGGATACTGCCATCGCGGCCGCACACAGGGTAGACACTATCTTCAACATGCCATTTCCTCGCTAGCGTTTCGGGGCGGGAACGTTCGCGTCCCTTGATGGCAAAACGGCTCGTCTGTTGAAACGTTCCCCAAAAGAGGATGCACCAACGAGATTGGTGTTGACCAGTGTGCTTCTGCTACCTATGTTCCGGCCCACTTCCGGGCGCCGTTTCGACGCTGTTGATCGCGTAGCTCAGCCGGTAGAGCAACTGACTTTTAATCAGTAGGTCCTGGGTTCGAGCCCCAGCGCGATCACCAAAATCAATGACTTAGCGCCCGTCAGCAAAACGGCCATTTTACGACCCGCCAGCACTTTACATTTTTACCGCGCTTTCGTTCCTGCGCGGATGGCTTCAATGACACCTGCACCGGCAAGTTAGGACTTTTTGGTTGTGGCCTCGCACTCATTCTCCGAGTGCTCCAAGATTTCCGCGATTCGCTTATCCCGTCACCTGCGCCTAAGCGTAGGTGATGGCCGTGCCAAGCAGTTCGGAAGCGTGTGCCCTCCCGCGGTCCTGCGCCACCTCACCTGATGGTGGTAATGCCCCTGGGGCAGACAGGAGGGAACTTTCTGCTACCATGGGTGGTCTTGCGGACCTGTTCCGCAATCGCCCCGCAATTTCGAGCGACAGATCAAAGTCATCTGGAAGAAGTCGAAAGAAGGAGGACCCCTATGATTAAAGTTCGTGCGATCATCGCCGCAGCTACGCTGGCAGCGTCCATTGCAGTACCCCTGCAGGCGTTCGCGCAGCAGGGACTACTGACGCGAGCCGAGAGACTTGAGCCTTCCCTCAAACTTTCGGCGAGCGCTCCTCTTGCGGAGAAGCCGTATGAACTGGAATCGGGCAAGCACTACCGCCTGACGATCGAGGCGGACGGAACGGCGGAACTTGCGATCTCCGGCGCCGAATTCTTCCGCAATGTTTGGATCAACGAGGTCGTCATCAACGACATCGAAGTGCGCCCCCTAGGCCTCGACTCACTGGAATTTGACGCAGCCGGCGAAGCAGAAATCACCTTCGTCACCATCCGGCCGGGAACCTTCACAGTACGCATTCCAGGCTCGAGCGGCGAAGGCCAGGCCGCGACTTTCGTGGTCAAGTAGGAGTTGGTGTCGCCGAATATGCGCTGCGCCTCTGCCGGTATTTCTCCCGAGAGGGGTCGGTACTACTCAATTGGTCCCGTGACATCCGGTTGCGGGCCCACGATCCTCCCCCTCTCAGGGAGCACCGTTCTGCCTGCTGCAGATAGGTTGCACGATAGCAACTTGTACGCCCTGGGCTTGCAAGCTCCGGTCGGCCGCTGCCCCGCGTGTCTTATGGGCTTGGTGCGCAAACCACTCACCTTCATGAACCATCTACGCTGGGCCTGGGCGATTGCCCTCGGCTATGCGGCGAGCATCCTGACCCACTTGTGGGTCAACGCGGAGTTCATGTGACTGCAGGGCAGGGGCGAGGTCCGTGCCGCGAAGTTCTATGCCGCTCAGCGAGCTAAGAAGCGATGACTGCGTCTGTAACAACGTGTCCATCATTCCTTCCTCGGCCTTCATTGCGTGGTTCTGCGGCTGACCAGAACGTCTAGCGCTCGATCGTGCGGATGCTGGCAATTGCGGCGACAAAATCGGCCTGCCGGCTCATGCCGGACTTGGCGAGGATTGCCTTGACGTGTGAACGCACAGTCTCGCGACTGATCGTCAGTTGCGCCGCCACCGCGTCGATCGTGCTGCCGGTAACAAGCCGCCGGGCGACTTTCGCCTCGCCCGGCGTCAGGTCAAACAGGCCTTGGATCGTCTCGGTCGCCGGCATGCGCTGACGGTCGATTGGCGTGACAATCAGGAACGCAGCGACGTTGCTGAATATGTCGCGCGCCATGCCCTCGATCGGCACGAAGTGGACGATCGCGGCCGGGTTATCTTCATACATCGGCAGCGGGAACGACTTGCTCGCCTGGCTGCCGAGCACGCGAAGCTGCTCGAGCGTCTCGGCAAGAAGCGTGTTCGCCTTTGCATGCTGGAAGCGGATGCGCCCCTGCGCGGCGGTCGTCACTTGCGGCGCCATGCGCTCGAGCAGCGGGTTGACGGCAAGCACCCGCCCGTCGCTGCGCAGGACCGCCGAGGGCAGGCCGCTGATCTGCAGCGCCTCGATCGCCGCGTTGACCCGTTCGAAGGCGAGCCGGCTCGACATCATTGCCGCCCGGGCGAGATGTGGCCTCAGCTGGTTGAGATAGGAAATCGCGTCCGGCGTTACGGGTCCTCTCGCCTTCTTCTTCTCGACAGCAAAGATGATCTGGTCTTCGCTTGGCGTGCAGATGCGGGTCGAAGTGCCAAAGCCGTAGCCCAGCGGCTTCATTACCTCGGTGAAGATCGGCATCGTCTCATAGTCTTCTTCCGAAAAATATTCCGACTCGTCGATGAAGCCGTCATGTTCAATCGTCATCAGGCGCGCGGCGCGGGTGTTGCGGGCAATCCAGCCCTCGCCGATCATCTTTTGCGCAAGATCCTCCAGCGAAGTGGATGCAAGTGCTCGCGTCGCGGTCGCGGTTGCGTTGAACAGCGCGGTACCGTGCGCATCCGCGCCCCGCGCCATCACATCCAGAACTTCAAGCCAGCGTTCCGGCACGAACGCCGCCTCATAGATCAGGTCCAGGACCTTGATCGTGTCGGCCATGTTTCCCCCACCTGATACTTCCCCAGCGTCAGGATGGCACAGCTACTCAAGAGTCGGCCAGATTTCTCCCCAAATCGGGGGATGTATGCACACAGAATTCAGTCAGTATCGGGAAGAGTTTGCTGCGTAACCTGGCGGAGGATTGTCCTGATGAAACAGATTTTTGTCGCCGCAACTGCGGGGTTCTTACTGGCCGCGGCGTCGGGCTCTGCTTCCGCTGTGACGTTGCCGGACGCCGTCTGCGCCGGGGCGGGGATGCAGGTCACGGTGAAGGGTGGCAAGATCGTCGCCTACAGCTATCAGGGCACGCCATATCCCGTACGGTCGATCAGTGCCTCGGCCTACAAGATTGGCACCGCCGGGGCCTTGCGGGTGAAGAACCCCAAGCCAAAGAGTTTTCAGGGAACGTTCGCCATGCATGGTCGCGAAACACCTGCAACCTTCAAGTGCAACTAACACCGCAAGGCGAACAGCGGCACGCAAGGGTCCGGCTCATGTGGGCGCGGACGGGATGAGCCGGCTTTTGCGTGCCGATTTTCTTTTCGTCGAGGGCTGCACAGGGATGCGGCCCGCTTCCTTTGCGCGCGACAGGATAGCTGCGGTTCTTAGCTACACGGTAGCCAACTGCTGAGTCGCGGGGCTGCGCCTTTCAGGCGTTCTTCCGCGATCTCCTTGCGCTTTTTCATACGGCAGTCGACCCCGTAGGGCGGCGTCAAAAGCGTTCCCCCGGCGCCAAGAACGTTCCTGCCTTCAAAATAATCATCGTGATGAGGCTGCAGGCGCGGTCTTCGCAAGAATTTCCCGCATCGGAAGGCGCGTGCGTCATAATTGCGCGGCGCGAATAAAAAATGAGCAAAAATTACAAAAATTAGGTCAGCATCGCTGACAGAGCTTGCGTGCGACATGCCCATCGCGTAAGCAGCAGCTACCAATTTTTGTGCACTGGCCCATAGGAAGAATGATGTCGGAAGAAAGCCTTCTCGATCACGCCCTCGTTCGTCTCGACGCAGCGGCGGCCCACCTGACCTTGGATCCGGATGTCATCGAGAAGCTGAAATATGCTCGCGAAACCACCCAGGTTCGCCTGATGATCCGCATGGATGATGGCTCGCGCAAGTCGTTCCTCGCATGGCGCTGCCGCTATGATGACACCCGCGGCCCGACCAAAGGCGGCATCCGCTACCACCCGGATTCCAACGCCGACGAAGTCCAGACGCTCGCCTTCTGGATGACCTTCAAGTGCGCCGTGATGAACCTGCCGTATGGTGGCGGCAAGGGGGCGGTGCAGGTTGATCCGCGCAAGCTGTCGAAGGCTGAGCTCGAGCGCCTGTCACGCGCGTATATCCAGGCCTTCGCCCGCACCATCGGTCCGGATCGCGATATTCCGGCTCCGGACGTCTACACCAACTCTATGGTGATGGGCTGGATGGCAGACGAGTATGCGCAGATCGTTGGCCGTTCCGAGCCGGCGGTCATCACCGGCAAGCCAATCGCCCTCGGTGGTTCGCTCGGCCGTGGCGACGCGACCGCACGCGGGGGCTATTACCTCGTCCGTCACCTTGCTGGCGACCTCGGCCTGCAGCAGCTGCGTATCGCGGTGCAGGGCTTCGGCAATGCTGGCCAGCACATCGCCCGCCTGTTCGCAGCTGACGGCCACAAGATCGTCGCTGTTTCGGACTCCCAAGGCGCGGTCAAGTGCGAGGGCGGCCTGAACATCGACGCATTGCTCGCCGCGAAGGACAATGGCGGTTCGGTCGTCTCGACCGTTGGCCAGCACGGTCACGAGCTGATGAGCGCGGAAGAGCTGGTCGGCGCGGACTGCGATATCCTCGTCCCGTCGGCTCTGGAAAACATGATCCACAAGGACAACGCCGAGTCGGTCAAGGCGAAGGTGATCCTTGAGCTCGCCAACGGCCCGGTCACCACCGACGCCGACGAGATCCTCGAGAAGAAGGGCGTCGTCGTCCTTCCTGACATCCTCGCCAATGCCGGCGGTGTCACCGTGTCCTACTTCGAGTGGGTGCAGAACAAGCAGGGCTACTACTGGACCGTGGAAGAGATCCACGACCGCCTGCGCACCATTATGGAGCGCGAGGGACGGGCGATCTGGAACCTGTCGCGCGAGAAGCGGATCACCGTCCGCACCGCGGCTTACGTTCACGCGCTTTCCCGGATCGCCGAGGCGATCGAGGCGCACGGCACTCAGAACTACTTCGCAAACTGATTTTTCGTCATTTTGCCCCATCTCCCGCCGGGACACCGGCGGGAGTTTTTTAGTTTAGCGACCCTTTGCCACGTCTTGGTGATTGGTGCGCACGCGACCGAACGGCTATATCGGTGGCCCGATCAGACGGGTGAGCTTGGATATGGCCATTGATGTCGGATATGTGAGCGCAGTCGGGGCAGGGGCTCTCTCTTTCCTCTCTCCCTGCGTCCTGCCGCTGGTTCCGCCCTACCTCTGCTACATGGCGGGTGTTTCCATCGACGATTTTCGCGCGGGTGACGGGAAGGCCACCGCGACGACGCCTGCCCGCCGGGCACTCGTAGGCGCATCCGTCGCCTTCGTCCTTGGCTTCTCGACCGTCTTTGTCGCGCTCGGCGCGGGCGCTTCCTCGATCGGCAGCTTCCTGCGCGCCTGGCAGCAGGAGCTGGCGATTACGGCGGGCCTACTCATCATCGTGATGGGTCTCAATTTCCTCGGTATCATCCGCATTCCGCTGCTATCGCGGGAAATCCGCTTCCAGGGTGGGGGCAAGCCGGCGAGCGCCCTCGGCGCCTATGTGATGGGCCTTGCCTTCGCATTTGGCTGGACGCCCTGCATCGGCCCGGTCCTTGGGCCGATCCTGACGCTTGCGGGCGGTCGCGACACCGTCAGCGAAGGTGCCTTGCTGCTCTTCGCCTATTCGTTGGGGCTCGGAATTCCGTTCCTTGTCGCGGCGCTGTTCTCCGGCGCGTTCATGCGATTCCTTGGCCGGTTCCGTGTGCATCTCGGCCGGGTCGAAAAGGTGATGGGCGGGCTGCTGGTAGTCGCCGGCGTGCTGTTCCTCACCGGCGGCATCCAGACGGCGTCGTTCTGGCTGCTCGAGACTTTCCCGGTTCTTGGAACGCTGGGCTAGAGCCTAGACGCGCACCCGCACATATTCTCCGGGGGCATCGCCAAACGAAGGCCGGCCGCTCGCAAGCGGCGCGCGCGCGGGAACACGTTCGCTGTCCTGCTGCTCGATCCACGTGTGCCAGTGTGGCCACCACGAGCCCGGCGTTTCCTTAGCCTTTGCGACCCAGGTGTCGAAATCATCAAGTGCGCCGCCGTCGGTCCAGTACTGGTATTTGCCTGAAGATGGCGGGTTGACCACGCCGGCGATGTGGCCGGAGCCAGCCAGGACATAGGTAACGTCGCTGCCGAAGAAACTGCAGCCAAGGAACACCGAGCGGGCAGGGGCGATGTGGTCCTCGCGCGTGGCGAGGTTGTAGACCGGGACGGTGACGTCCTTGAGCGAGATGGTGCGGTTGGCCAGCACCATCCGGCCCTGCGACAGGTTGTTGTCTAGATAGCAGTTGCGCAGGTAGTAGGAGTGGTTGGCCGCGCTCATGCGGGTCGAATCCGAGTTCCAGTAGAGCAGGTCGAACGGAACCGGCGCCTTGCCGCGCATGTAGTTGTTGACGACGTAGGGCCAGATGAGGTCGCCGGCCCGCAGCATGTTGAAGGCCATCGCCATGCGTGTGCCCTCAAGATAGCCCTTGCCGGACATGGCGCGCTCGAGGGCCGCCACCTGGTCCTCGTCGACGAATACCTTCAGGTCGCCCGCATGGGTGAAGTCGACCTGCGTCGTGAAGAACGTGGCCGACTTGATGCGGTCTTCGCCTTCCTGTGCGAAGAGGGCGAGTGCTGCGGCAAGCAGCGTTCCGCCAACGCAATAGCCGATTGCGTTGACTTCTCGCTCGCCGGTCTCTTGCTCGATCGTGTCGAGTGCGAACTGCAGACCCTCGCGGATATAGGCTTCCCAGTCCTTGTTGCCATGTCGCTCGTCCGGGTTCACCCAGGAGATGACGAACACCGAATGACCCTGCCCGACCGCCCAGCGGATGAAGGATTTCTGCGGGTTGAGATCGAGAATGTAGAACTTGTTGATCCAGGGCGGGCAAATGAGCAGCGGCCGCTTCAGCACGGTGTCGGTTGTCGGTTCGTACTGGATGATCTCCGCGAGTTCGCTGCGCGCCACCACCTTTCCGGGCGTCAATGCAAGGTGCTTGCCGATCTGAAAGTGGTCCGGTTCCGCCTGCCGCAGCTTGAGCTCGCCGTGCCCGGCGTTGATATCCTGGGCCAGCATCTCCATGCCGCGGGCGAGGTTCTCGCCATTCGTCGCCATCGTTTCGCGGAACAGCTCGGGATTGGTGAGCAGGAAATTCGACGGCGAGATCGCATGGCTGATCTGGTTGACGTAGAACTGCGCCTTGTGGCGCGTGCGCTCATCGAGATCCTCCGCGTGTTCGACCAGTTCGGTCGCCCAGCGCGTGGTAACGAGATAGACCTGCTTCAGGAAGTCGAAGAACGCGTTCTCCGCCCATTCAGGGTCCTGGAAGCGCTTGTCTCCCTTCTCCGGTTCGGCGATCGCGTGCAGTTCGGGATGAGACATGCGCTGGACGGAGTTCGACCACACGTCGAGATAGGATGCGAAGAGGCGCGTCTGCGCCTCGAGCGCGCGGGAAGGGTCCTTCAGCCAGTATTCTGTGAGCCGGGAGAACGTCTTGACCATGTCGGTGACGGGTTCGGCAGCCGCGTCACGTATTTCACCGGTTTCGCGCGCAGCCGCCCACGCCGCCGCCGCCTTGCCGGCCTGCTCGATCGCGCGAGCAATGTTCAGCGCAAAGCGCTCCGGATCCTTGACCAGATATTGTTCCACATTGGGGGGCAGGGGATGGGCACCGCGATCCTCGCGTATGGTCATGCTAAATCGCGTCCTCCGTTGCTTCCTTTTCAGAAAGCCTGTGTTGGCATATTACCATGTGACGTGAAGTCCGGTCCAACAGCGATCATCTATTTGTGATAGGCGGTGAAACAATGACAATGCGGCGCATCGCCCTCCTGATGGCAATTCTGTTTCCGGCACTCCAGGGGTGCGGGACCGCGACAATCGAAGACGCCGTGCCGTCCGGCGCAGCGCAGACGTCTGCGCAGCCGCAGCCCTCGTCGGCTGCGTTTGCCACCCCTGGCGCATATCCGAATCTAAATGTCATTCCCACTCCCGCCGCCGAGCACCTGACGCCGGAGGAAGTGGCCGCGAAGTCCGAAGAATTGCGCCAGAGGCGCGATACTCTGTCTGCCGGAGGGGGAGGTGTCGCCGATGAAACGGCAACCTTGCGCCGGCTTGGAAACAGCCATGCAGACGAGGCTTTGAAGGCAATAGAAGGCCGCTGAACTATCGACCACCAGAAGGTTTAGGTGTATAGCGCGCGTCAACTGCCCCAACCTCCTCGCGATCGGATTCTCCAATGGAAGAGTTTCACAAGGTCCGCCGGCTTCCGCCATACGTTTTCGAGCAAGTTAACAAGCTGAAGGCAGCGGCGCGAGCGGGTGGTGCAGACATCATTGACCTCGGCATGGGCAACCCCGACCTGCCGACTCCGCAGAACATTGTCGACAAGCTGGTCGAGGTCGTCCGCGACCCGCGCACCCACCGCTATTCGTCGTCGAAGGGCATCCCGGGTCTGCGTAAAGCGCAGGCGAACTACTATGCCCGCCGGTTCGGCGTGAAGCTTAATCCCGATACCCAGATCGTCGCGACTCTGGGTTCGAAGGAAGGCTTCGCCAACATGGCGCAGGCGATCACCGCGCCGGGCGACGTGATCCTGTGCCCCAATCCGACCTATCCGATCCATGCCTTCGGCTTCCTGATGGCCGGCGGGGTGATCCGCTCGATGCAGGCCGAGCCTGATGACAAGTTCATCCCGGCGCTTGAGCGCGCGATCCGCCACTCGACGCCGAAGCCGCTGGCGCTGATCCTCAACTACCCGTCGAATCCGACGGCGCTGGTCGCCACGCTCGATTTCTACCGGGACGTCGTGGCGTTCGCGAAAAAGAACGAGCTGATCATCCTGTCCGACCTCGCCTACGCCGAGATCTACTTCGATGGCAATCCGCCTCCGTCGGTGCTGCAGGTGCCGGGCGCGATCGACTGCACGGTCGAGTTCACCTCGATGTCGAAGACGTTTTCGATGCCGGGCTGGCGCATGGGCTTTGCGGTTGGCAACGAGCGTCTGATCGCCGCGCTGACCCGCGTGAAGTCCTACCTCGACTACGGCGCGTTCACGCCGATCCAGGTTGCGGCGACGGCTGCGCTGAACGGTGACGGCTCCGAAATTGCCGAAGTGCGCGAAGTTTACCACCGCCGTCGCGAGGTAATGGTCGACTCCTTCTCGCGCGCTGGCTGGGAGATTCCCGCTCCCGCAGCGACCATGTTCGCGTGGGCGCCCATCCCCGAACAGTTCCGCCACCTCGGCTCGCTGGAGTTCTCGAAGCTCCTCGTCGAGAAGGCCGATGTTGCGGTGGCGCCGGGTGTCGGCTTCGGCGAACACGGTGACGACTATGTCCGTCTCGCTCTGGTCGAGAATGAGCACCGCATCCGGCAGGCAGCGCGCAACATCAAGCGCTTCCTGAGCTCGGTGGGCTCGACTCCGGACAATGTCGTTGCGCTGAACGCCCGCAGATAGTTCCTCAATCAAAGACTGACAGAAAAGGATGCCCGCGGCATGAGCGAAGCATTGCGTGTTGGAATTGCCGGTCTGGGCACCGTTGGTGCCTCGGTGGCGCGCGTTCTGGCTGAGAAGGCGGATGAACTAACCCGCCAGTGCGGCCGGGCGATCACCGTCACCGCGGTCTCCGCACGCGACCGCACTCGTGACCGCGGCGTCGACCTTTCCGGCGTCCAATGGTTCGATGATCCCGTCGCGCTTGCACGTGAGACCGACATCGACGTCTTCGTCGAGCTGATGGGTGGCGAGGACGGTCCGGCAAAGGCGAGTGTCCAAGCAGCCCTCGAGCGCGGCAAGCATGTCGTCACCGCGAACAAGGCCCTGCTGTCGCGCTCTGGCGTCTCACTCGCAGCGATCGCGGAAAAGAACGGCGTGCTGCTCAACTACGAAGCGGCAGTCGCCGGCGGCATTCCGGTCATCAAGACCATGCGCGAGTCGCTCGCCGGCAACTCGGTTTCGCGCGTGTTCGGCATCCTCAACGGCACCTGCAACTACATCCTGACCCGGATGGAAGCGGAAGGTATCTCGTTCGAAGAGTGCCTCGCTGACGCGCAGCGTCTCGGCTACGCCGAGGCCGATCCGACCTTCGACATCGAGGGCAACGATACCGCGCACAAGCTGTCGATCCTGACGAGCCTTGCCTTCGGCACGAAGATCTCGCCGGACGACATCTACCTCGAAGGCATCTCCAACATCACCCAGGCCGACATCAAGGCCGCGGCTGAGCTCGGCTACCGCATCAAGCTCCTGGGCGTTGCCCAGCGCAGTGAAAGCGGCATCGAACAGCGCGTCCACCCGACGATGGTGCCCACGTCGTCGGTTATTGCGCAGGTCCACGGCGTCACCAACGCAGTTGCCATCGAAACGGACATTCTAGGTGAGTTGCTGCTGTCCGGTCCGGGCGCCGGCGGCAACGCGACCGCTTCGGCCGTCATCGGCGACATCGCCGACATTGCCAAGAGCCGTCCCGGCTTCCAGCACGGCCCGGTCTTCGGCCGTCCGGCGAAGGAGCTCGCGCCCTACAAGAAGGCAGCGATGCGCAAGCACGAGGGCGGCTATTTCATCCGCCTGACCGTCCATGACCGGACGGGAGTGTTTGCAGCGATTGCAAAGCGCATGGCCGAAAACGATATCTCGCTGGAGTCGATCGTCCAGCGCGCCGCCGACCCGCAGATCGGCGACCACAAGACCGTCATTCTCGTCACCCATTCGACCAGCGAGGCGTCCATCCGCAAGGCCGTCGAGGCCATCACCAAGGATGGTCATCTGGTCGACAAGCCGCAGGTCATCCGGATTGAACGTCCGGCCTGAAAAAGCCGGATCAATTCAATCGATTGATGTCGGGACGGACCGTGAATCGCTCTTGCTAGGGGTGGGTCTCTTTGACAAAAGAGGCCAACCCTATCCGGCAAATGCCTGATCTCACAGAAGGTTCGTCATGATGGCCAAGCCTGCCACATCCGGTCTCGACCGCATTCTCACCCTTGAACTGGTTCGTGTCACGGAGCGCGCAGCGGTTGCCGCCGCACGTCTTCGCGGCAGGGGCGACGAGAAGGCCGCCGACCAAGTGGCTGTCGACGCCATGCGCGCCGAACTGAACCGCCTGCCCATCAAGGGCACCGTCGTCATCGGCGAAGGCGAGCGCGACGAGGCTCCGATGCTCTACATCGGCGAGGAAGTCGGCACGGGTGATGGCCCGGGCGTCGACATCGCCCTCGATCCGCTGGAAGGCACCACGATCTGCGCCAAGAACCTGCCGAACTCGCTCGCGGTTATCGCGATTGCCGAGAAGGGCAGCCTGCTCTACGCGCCGGACGTCTACATGGACAAGATCGCGGTCGGTCCGGGCTACCCGGCCGGTATCGTCAATCTTGACGCCTCGCCGCAGGAGAACATTGAAAACCTCGCCAAGGCGAAGGGCGTTCCGGTTCAGGAGATCACGGCCTGCATTCTCGACCGTCCTCGCCATGCCCGGCTGATCGAGGCTGTCCGTGCGACGGGCGCCGCAATCCGCCTGATCGGCGACGGCGACGTCGCTGGCGTGATTCACACCACCAACCCGGACGAGACTGGCATCGACATCTACATGGGCACCGGCGGCGCTCCCGAGGGCGTTCTGGCTGCCGCAGCACTTCGCTGCATCGGTGGCCAAATGCAGGGTCGCCTGCAGCTCAACACCGAGGAGAAGATCGAGCGCGCCGCAAAGATGGGTATCTCCGATCCCAACAAAGTGTACTCGATGGAAGAGATGGCTCGCGGCGACGTGCTCTTTGCTGCAACCGGCGTGACCGACGGCAACCTTCTGTCCGGTGTCAAGTTCGGCCGCGACTCGATCCAGACGCACACCATCGTCATGCGCTCGTCCTCGCGCACCGTTCGCGAGATCAAGGCGCACCATCAGGATATGGAAAAGTTCGGCTGAGCTTTGGCAAAACAGCGCCGAGCCTCTATGTTCGCGGCCTGATTGGGGTCGGATATGGCGGATCGGCGCTACTTTCTTGATGTACATAAGTCGGTGAACGGCCTTGCGTGGGTTCACCGGCTGGGTCTTCGCGAGGAAAACACGGCACTTGCCATGGCACAGGCGCATGGCGTGCCGGACATCGTGGCCAGGGTCCTAGCGGGCCGCGGCGTGTCGCAGGAGGACGCGCTGCGCTTTCTCGATCCGACGGTTCGGGATCTCCTGCCCAATCCTCGCTCATTCACCGACATGGATGCTGCCGCCGGGCGCATTGCCGATGCGATCGCGCGACAGGAGAAGGTGGCGATCTTCGGCGACTATGATGTCGACGGCGCGGCTTCCTCCGCGCTGCTGAAGCGCTTTCTCGCTCACTACGGCATCGACGCCGAGATTTACATTCCTGACCGGATTTTTGAAGGGTATGGCCCCAATCCGGATGCGATGCGCGAACTGGTGGCACGCGGCGCGAGGCTGATCATCACCGTCGACTGCGGTACCAACAGCGCCCTTGCGATCGATGCGGCCAACGAAGCTGGTGCGCAGGTGGTCGTGCTCGACCACCATCAGGTCGGTGGTCCGCTGCCAAATGCCATCGCGGTCGTCAATCCGAACCGCGAGGACGACATTTCGGGGCTGGGACATCTCTGCGCTGCGGGCGTCGTGTTTGTCACGCTGGTGCGTACGGTGGCGATGTTGCGCGAGCGGGGCAGCCGCACCTCGCCGCCGGATCTTCTCTCTTTCCTTGACCTCGTCGCATTGGCAACCGTCTGCGACGTCGTTCCGCTCATCGGCGTCAACCGTGCTTTCGTGGTGAAGGGGCTAATCGCGATGCGTCGGCTGGGCAATGCCGGGCTGACGGCGCTTGCGCGTGTCTCGCGCATCGGCGAACCGCTCAACACCTTCCATCTCGGCTTCCTGCTTGGTCCGCGCATCAATGCAGGCGGGCGCATCGGCGATGCAGCGCTCGGCAGCCGCTTGCTCGCCACCGATGATCCGACTGATGCCCGCACCATTTCCGAGACGCTCGACCGCCTCAACAGCGAGCGGCAGGCCATGGAGCAGGTCATGCTCGCCGAGGCAAAGAACGAGGCAGATGCCGAGCTGGCAGCCGGTAACGGCCCCGCTGTCTTGGTGACCGCGAGCGATCGCTGGCATGCCGGTATCGTTGGCCTCATCGCCGCGCGCTTGAAGGAACACGCCAAGCGCCCAGCGTTCGCGATCAATTTCAACCCGAACGGCATCGGTACCGGGTCTGGCCGCTCGATTCCCGGCTTCGACCTCGGCCGCATGGTTCGCGAGGCAGTCGAGCGCGGCCTGCTCGTCAAGGGCGGCGGACATGCGATGGCAGCCGGCATTACTGTCGAGCGCGAAAAACTCGGCGCGCTGCGGGCCTTCTTCGAGGAATGGGCGGCCGATGACGTGATGCGGCTGCGCGATGCGGCAGTGCTGGAGATCGACGCGGCGCTGTCGGCTGACGGTGCGAATTTCGACCTGCTCGACCGTTTGGAAAGCGCTGGTCCCTACGGGCCGGGCCATCCGCAGCCGGTGCTGGCCATGCCGCGGCACACTATCGCGGATGCACGTGTCGTTGGCGAGAATCATCTGCGCGTCGATCTGCGCTCCCAAACCGGCGCGCGGCTGCAGGCCATGGCGTTCCGCACGATCGGGACCGATCTTGGCAATTTCCTGCTCACAAACCGGGGGCGTGCAGTCCACGTGGCGGGGACAATCTCATCCAATTGGTGGAATGGTCAGCGTTCCGTCCAATTTCGGATAGAGGACGCCGTACTGGCATGACGTTTTGCAGGGGTTGGAGCAATCCGATCCCGATGCTACACAAGCCGCGAGCCAGACATCATTGGATTCCCGCATGAGCCAGAGAAGCTGCCTTTCGATCATTCTCGCTGCAGGCGAGGGTACGCGCATGAAGAGTGCGCTGCCCAAGGTGCTGCATCCGGTGGCGGACCTGCCGATGGTGGCGCATGTGGTAAACGCGGCGCGCGGAACCGACATCGCCGTCGTTGTCGGGCGGGAAGCCGAACGGGTGCGCCAGGCAGTTGCCCCGTTTGCACCGGAGGCACAGGTTTTTCTGCAGAGCGAGCGGCTGGGCACAGCGCATGCGGTTCTTGCGGCCCGCGAAAAGATCGGCCGCGGCTATGATGATATCTTGGTCCTGTTCGGTGACACACCGCTCGTCGAGGCTGAAGCCTTGTCAGCGCTCCGTGCGGAACTTGCGAAGGGCGCTGCTGTGGTCGTCATGGGGTTCCGGACCCCCAATCCGGATGGATATGGCCGGCTGATCGAAAAGGACAGCGCGCTGGTTGCCATCCGCGAGGAACGCGACGCCAACGATGAGGAGCGCCTCATCACCTTCTGCAACGGTGGCCTGATGGCAATTGCGGGCGAGCACGCACTTAGCCTGCTCGATGCCGTCCGCAACGAGAATGCCAAGGGCGAGTATTACCTCACCGATATCGTCGAGATTGCGACCTCGCGTGGCCTCAAGGTCGTGGCCACCGAAGCGGCATACGAGAACGTTCTGGGCATCAATACGCGTGCCGAACTCGCAGAGGCGGAAGCCGTCTGGCAGCAGCGCCGCCGCCGGAATTTCATGCTCGCAGGCGTGACGATGCTGGCGCCGGAAACGGTGCGGCTGTCGCATGACACCGAACTCGAAGCCGATGTGATGCTGGAGCCGAACGTGTTCTTCGGTCCGGGCGTCAAAGTCGCTGCCGGTGCGCGCATCCGTGCCTTCTCCCACCTTGAGGGTGCCATTGTGGAGGCCAATGCCGAGATTGGCCCATTCGCGCGCCTGCGTCCCGGCACGCGCGTTTCCCCGACCGCCAAGGTCGGCAATTTCTGTGAGGTCAAGAACGCCGTTCTCGACCAGGGCGCGAAGGTCAACCACCTGACCTACATTGGCGACGCCCATGTCGGGGCAAAGGCCAACATTGGCGCGGGAACGATCACCTGCAATTATGATGGTTTCGGAAAGCACCGGACAGAGATCGGCGCGGGGGCTTTCATTGGCTCGAATTCGTCGCTCGTCGCCCCGGTACGCGTCGGCGAAGGCGGCTATGTCGCTTCGGGCAGCGTGATTACCCAGGACGTTCCCACGGACGCGCTGGCGTTCGGCCGGGCTCGGCAGGAAAACAAGCCCGACCTTGGCCGGCAGTTGCGTGAAAGACTCAAGGCAAAAGCCGGAAAATAGACGGGAATTTCCGGAGGCGGCCTGCCTTCGGTTGCAATACTTTCTGAAAACTATTGTGATTTTTCCCGTAGCAGTTGGCCTCCTATGACGGTTGCAACGCGGGCAGGAAAGGGTCTTCGGCATGTGCGGTATCGTGGGGATTTTGGGGCGCACGGACGTGGCTCCCCTCATCGTCGATGCATTGAAGCGGCTCGAATATCGCGGCTATGACTCCGCCGGCGTTGCCACCATTTCGAACGGCCAGCTCGGCCGTCGCCGCGCCGAGGGCAAACTCGTAAATCTCGAGCGCCGCCTGAAGGAAGAGCCGCTCGCCGGCACAATCGGCATTGGCCATACCCGCTGGGCAACCCACGGCGTGCCGAACGAGACCAACGCGCACCCTCATTTTTCGGGTGATGTGGCGGTCGTACACAACGGAATTATCGAGAATTTTGCTGAGCTGCGTTCCTCGCTGATGGCCGACGGCTACAACTTCGTCTCGCAGACGGACACAGAGGTGGTCGCGCACCTGGTCACTCGTGAACTAAAATCCGGGAAGGAACCGGTCGCCGCCGCCCACGCTGCACTGAAGCAGCTGCGCGGCGCCTTCGCGCTCGCGATCATGTTCCGCGGCGACGAAAACCTCATCGTTGGTGCGCGCAACGGCCCGCCGCTTGCGGTCGGCCATGGCGATGGCGAGATGTATCTCGGGTCCGACGCGATCGCGCTCGCGCCCTTCACCAATTCGGTGACCTACCTTGAGGATGGGGACTGGGCGGTCATTCGCCGCAGCGGTGTTCAGGTATTCGACATTGATGGCGCGCCGGTCACGCGCCGCAAGCAGCAGTCGCTTGGCTCTGCCTACATGGTGGACAAGGGCAACTACCGGCACTTCATGGAGAAGGAGATCTATGAACAGCCAGAAGTCGTCTCGCACACGTTCGCGAACTACCTCGACTTCGCAAACGGAAAGGTCAAGGATTTCCAGCTGCCCTTCGACTTCGCAAAACTCGACCGGCTTTACATCTCAGCCTGCGGCACGGCGTATCTGGCCGGCCTGATCGGCAAATACTGGATCGAGCGCTACGCGCGCCTGCCGGTCGACATCGATATCGCGTCCGAGTTCCGCTACCGCGAACTGCCGATTACGAAGAACAGCGCCGCGCTGTTTATCTCGCAGTCGGGCGAGACGGCCGATACGCTCGCATCACTGCGCTACTGCCGCAGTGAAGGCTTGCCGATCGGCGCGATCGTCAACGTGCGCGAGTCGACGATCGCCCGAGAATCCGACATCGTCTTCCCGACCCTGGCAGGCCCCGAGGTCGGCGTCGCGTCGACGAAGGCGTTTACATGCCAGCTTTCCGTCCTTGCATCGCTCGCCTTGCGGGCGGCGGTGGCGCGCGGCACCATCGACGCCACGCAGGAAGCCCAGCTGGTGAGACAGCTTTCGGAAGCGCCGGGCATGGCGCATCAGGTGCTGAAGCTGGCGAGCCAGATCGAGCGGCTGTCGCGCGATCTCTCGCACTACAAGCACGTCCTCTATCTCGGCCGCGACACCAATTTCCCGCTGGCGATGGAAGGCGCGCTGAAGCTCAAGGAAATTTCGTACATCCACGCTGAAGGCTATGCCGCTGGCGAGCTGAAGCACGGGCCGATCGCGCTGATCGACGAGAAGATGCCGGTCATCGTCATCGCGCCGCATGACCGCATCTTCGAGAAAACCGTCTCGAACATGCAAGAAGTGGCGGCACGCGGCGGCAAGATCATCCTGATCACCGACGCAAAGGGCGCTGCCGAGGCGACCGTCGAGACGCTGTCGACCATCGTGGTGCCGGATGTTCCCGAGATCATCTCGCCGATCGTCTACGCGCTGCCGATCCAGCTGCTGGCTTACTACACGGCGGTGTTCATTGGCACGGATGTCGACCAGCCGCGCAACCTCGCCAAGTCCGTGACGGTGGAGTAGGGCGGCTTACCCCGCCCGTAGCAGCCGCACCGCATCGTCGCGGCCGTAGAGGTAGAGAAGCACTTTCAGCGCTTCACCCCGGGGCGAGACCAGTTCCGGGTCTCGCTCCAGGATGAGGCGTGCGTCGTTGCGGGCGATTTCAAGCAGGTCCGAGTGGCGCTCGATCCGCGCAACGCGGAAACCCGGGGTGCCTGATTGCTTGGTGCCCAGCAATTCGCCTTCGCCGCGCAGCTTGAGGTCCTCCTCGGAAATGCGGAAGCCGTCTTCCGTCTCCCGCATGACCGACAGGCGCTGCTTGGCGATCAGCCCCAGCGGTTCTTTGTAAAGCAGCACGCAACTCGACGGGCGGTCCCCGCGCCCAACGCGGCCGCGCAACTGGTGCAGCTGGGCCAGGCCGAAGCGCTCGGCATGTTCAATGACGATGATGGTCGCGTCGGGCACGTCGACGCCGACTTCGATGACTGTGGTGCCGACCAGAATGCGCGTCTCGCCGTTCTTGAAGGCGAGCATTGCGGCATCCTTCTCCGCACCGCTCATGCGGCCGTGGATCAGGCCTGTCTGGTTGCCGAAGACGGGCTTGAGAGCCGCGAAGCGGTCCTCGGCCGACATCAGCTTGATTTCCTCCGACTCCTCGACCAGCGGGCAAATCCAGTAGACCTTCTGGCCCTCGGCAATCGCCGACTGCATGCGGCGGATGAGATCAGGCAGGCGTTCGAGCGGCAGGGTGACGGTCTGGATCGGTTTGCGACCCGCCGGCTTTTCGGTCAGGCGCGAGACATCCATGTCGCCGAAGGCGGTGAGCACCAGCGTGCGCGGAATCGGGGTTGCCGTCATCACCAGCATGTCGACGGCCTGGCCCTTGGCAGAGATCGCGAGGCGCTGGTGGACGCCGAAGCGGTGCTGCTCGTCGATGACGGCGAGCACGAGGTTCTTGAACTCCACCGTATCCTGGAAGATGGCATGGGTGCCGATGACGATTTCTACCTCGCCGGAAGCGATCGCCTTCAGCGTCTCGGTGCGTTCCCGTCCCTTTTCGCGGCCGGTCAGAATTGCTGTCCGCAGTCCAGCCTTGGCGGCAAGATTGCTGATGGTGGTAAAGTGCTGCCGCGCGAGGATTTCGGTCGGTGCCATCAGCGCAGACTGGCCGCCGGCTTCCGCCGCGCGTGCCATAGACATCAGCGCCACAACCGTCTTGCCCGAGCCGACGTCGCCCTGCAGAAGGCGCAGCATCCGCTCAGATGAGGAAAGGTCGGCATGAATGTCCTCGATGGCCTTTTCCTGCGCGCCAGTGAGCGAGTAGGGCAGTGCCGCCCTGATCTTCTGCTCGATAGAACCGTCGCCGATGAGCGGCCGTCCGCTCGCTTTGCGCAGGCGCTTGCGCACCAAAGCCAGCGCAAGCTGGCCAGCCAGGAACTCGTCATAGGCGAGCCGGCGCCAGGGCGGGCTGTCGGGATTTACATCGAGGGGGTCGGACGGCTGGTGCAGCCGGTGCAATGCCATGCGGAGGCTCGGGAAGCTCTGGCGCTTTGCCAGTTCCGGATCCAGCCATTCCGGCAGGTCCGGGAGCCGGTCGAGGCTAGCGAGGATTGCGCGGCGCAGCACCTTTCCCGAAAGTCCGGCGGTCAGCGGATAGACGTTTTCGAGCAGGGGCAGCTCTTCTGCCCGCGAAACCGGCACCATGTGGTCGGGATGCACCATTGCCGCGCGGCCGTTGAAGCGCTCGATTTTGCCGGAGACAATTACATCCATGCCTTCCGGCAAAGCCTTGAGCAGCCACTCGCCCTTGGCATGGAAGAAAGTCAGCGCGATGTCGTCGGATGAGTCGTGGCCGAAGACGCGGTACGGCAACTTGCCCTTTCCGGATGGCGGCGGCTGGTGATGATCGATGGTGATCCTGATCGTGACCACCACGCCTTCCGGCGCCTCGCTGATCCGAAACGTCTTGCGCCTGTCGATGATCGAGTACGGCAGCACGAAGAGTAGATCACCGACGCGGACCTCGCGGCCACTCGTGTCGTGCGGCACGACATTCGCGAGCAGGCCCGCAAGCCTAGGCCCAATTCCATCGAGGGTAGTGGCCGGCGCAAAGATCGGATCAAGCAGGGTAGGTCGCATGCGCGAACCTTATGACGGTCATGTGTGACCGCAAAGGCTGACATTGGCAATTTCAGACGCTATATCCGCCCATCATCCATGGCTTTCCACAGCCCAGAGGAATTTCGTCCGACATGACCGGAACAACGCGCACAAGCGCCGACCTTGATACACGCCGCCGCAGGATCCTGTATCGCTCATGGCATCGCGGAATGCGCGAGGTCGACCTCATCCTGGGCTCCTTCGCCGATGGCGAGATCGACAAGCTGACGGAGGAGGAGCTGAATATCTACGAACGTCTCATGTCCGAGGACGACGGAGACATCCTGAAGTGGGTGCTCGGCGAAAAGCCCGTGCCGGCGGAGCACGACACGCCCGTCTTCGCCAAGATCCTCAGCTATCGCGACTCCGCTCTGGTCTAGTATTTGCCGATGAGCATTCTTCCCGCTATCCACCTGCCCGAGCGCGGGGCAACCATCGTCGACGGCATTGCTGACGGCTACGAGGCGTTTGCACTCGCCTCGATCGCCGGCCAGTTGGGGGAGAAGCCGCTCATCTTCGTCGCGCGCGACGGCCAGCGCATTCCGGCGCTTGCCGAAGTGCTTGCATTCGCGGCGCCCGGCATTCCCCTCCTCGAACTCCCGGCGTGGGACTGCCTTCCCTATGACCGCGTCTCGCCCGGTGCGGACGCAGCCGCGCGGCGCCTCGACGCCATGACGGCAATGGCCGCGCTGCGGGAAAAGCCGCACCGCGCCATCATCCTCGTCAGCGCCAACGCGCTCCTGCAACGGATGCCTGCGGCCGCGGCGATTGCGGCCCAGTCTTTCGCAGCACGACCCGGCAACCAGGTCGACATGAAGCAGCTGCTGGCGCATCTGGAGACCAGCGGCTTCGAGCGCGTGCCCACCGTGCGCGATGTCGGCGAATATGCGGTGCGCGGCGGCATTCTCGATCTTTATGCGCCCGGGGGTGAGCCGGTACGCCTCGACTTCTTTGGCGATACGCTGGAGTCGATCCGCGCGTTTGACCCCGCCACCCAACGCACGACCGGCCAGAAGCAGTCGTTCTCGCTCAAGCCGATGAGCGAGGTGTCGCTAACGCCCGATACGATCAGCCGCTTCCGCCGCGCCTATATCGAGGCGTTCGGCGCGCCTTCTCGAGACGACGCCCTCTATGCGGCGGTGAGCGAAGGACGCCGCTTCGCCGGCATGGAACATTGGCTGCCGCTCTTTTACGAGGAGATGGAGACGGTCTTCGACTACCTGCCCGACGCACCGGTGATCTTTGATCATCTCGCGCATGAGGCGATTGCCGAGCGCTATGCGCTGATCGTTGATCACTACGAGGCGCGGTCGAAGCAGAGCGAAGGCCTTGTCGACGCTGTTCCCTACAAGCCGGTGCGCCCGCCGCTCCTGTACCTGACGCCGGAAGAGGTGAAGGCGAGGGCAGAGGAGCGGCAATCGGTCGACTTCACGCCGTTCGATACGCCGCCGACGCTCGGCCGCGCGCTGCGCCACGCTGGGGCCCGCCAGGGCCGCAACTTTGCGGAAGAGCGCGCTGACCCGAACGTCAACGTCTTCGACCATGCCGTAAAGCACATTGCAGACAGCCGCGCCGGCAAGAAGCGCGTGTTGATCGCGGGCTACAGCGAAGGCTCGCTTGATCGGCTGACGCAGGTTCTCACCGAGCATGGGCTCGAAAACCTGCAGAAGATCGGCAGCATTGACGAGGTTGAGAAGCTGGCGAAGGGGCAGGCCGGGCTTGTCGTCCTGCCGCTCGAGGCCGGTTTTGAGACGGACAGCCTCGCCGTTCTCGCCGAGCAGGACATCCTCGGCGACCGCCTGATCCGCCGCGCCAAGAAGCGCAAGAAGGCGTCTGACTTTATCGCCGAGGTAGCTGCACTCTCCGAAGGCGACATCGTCGTCCACGCGGACCACGGCATTGGCCGCTTTGTCGGCCTCAAGACGATTGAGGCGGCAGGTGCGCCGCACGACTGCCTTGAAATCCACTATGCCGGCGATGATCGCCTGTTCCTCCCGGTTGAGAACATCGAGCTTCTGTCGCGCTATGGCTCCGAGTCGTCGGAGACGGTGCTCGACAAGCTCGGCGGCGTTGCCTGGCAATCGCGCAAGGCAAAGCTCAAGCGGCGCCTGCTGGAAATGGCGGGCCAGCTCATCAAGATCGCCGCCGAGCGCCAGCTGCGCCCGGCGCCGGTGATGATGCCGCCGGAAGGCGTTTATGCGGAGTTCGCGGCGCGCTTCCCCTACGAGGAAACTGACGACCAGCAGACGGCAATCGACGCCGTCATGGAGGATCTTGCCGCTGGCAGGCCGATGGACCGCCTGATCTGCGGCGACGTCGGTTTCGGCAAGACGGAAGTTGCCCTGCGCGCGGCGTTCCTTGCGGCGATGGAAGGCTTTCAGGTTGCTGTCGTGGTGCCGACGACGCTGCTTGCGCGCCAGCACTTCCGCACCTTCAGCCAGCGTTTTGCCGGTCTCCCGGTCAACGTCCGGCAAGCCTCCCGCCTCGTTACTTCCAAGGAACTCTCCGAAACCAAGAAGGGGCTTGAGGAGGGCACCGTCGACATCGTCGTCGGCACGCATGCGCTGCTTGGCTCGGGCGTCACCTTCAAGAACCTCGGCCTTCTCATCATCGACGAGGAGCAGCACTTCGGCGTCAAGCACAAGGAACGTCTGAAGGAACTGAAGACGGACGTCCACGTGCTTACACTCTCAGCGACGCCGATCCCGCGCACGCTCCAGCTGGCGCTCACCGGCGTTCGCGAGCTGTCGCTGATAACGACGCCGCCAGTCGACCGCATGGCGGTGCGCACCTTCATCTCGCCGTTTGATCCGCTGGTGATCCGGGAAACTCTGCTGCGCGAGCGCTATCGCGGCGGCCAGAGCTTTTATGTCGTCCCGCGCATCGCCGACCTCGACGAGATCAGGACCTTCCTATCAGAGCACGTGCCCGAACTGAAGGTTGCGACAGCGCACGGACAGATGGCTGCCGGCGAGCTCGACGACATCATGAACGCCTTCTACGACGGCCAGTATGACGTGCTGCTGTCGACGACCATCGTCGAATCCGGCCTCGACATTCCGACGGCCAACACGATGATCGTCCACCGCGCCGATATGTTCGGTCTCGGCCAGCTTTATCAGCTGCGCGGCCGCGTCGGCCGTTCGAAGCTGCGTGCCTACGCGCTGTTCACGCTGCCCGCACGCAAGTCTCTGACCCCGCTGGCCGAACGACGTCTCAAGGTGCTGCAGTCGCTCGATACGCTCGGCGCTGGCTTCCAGCTTGCCAGCCACGACCTCGACATTCGCGGCGCCGGCAACCTCCTGGGCGACCAGCAGAGCGGCCACATCAAGGAAGTCGGCTTCGAGCTTTACCAGCAGATGCTGGAAGAGGCCGTGGCAGAGCTGCGCGGCACCGGCGAGACATTTGATGAAAGCTGGTCGCCGCAGATCACCGTCGGCACGGCAGTCATGATCCCGGAAAGCTACGTTCCGGACCTGCAGCTGCGGCTTGCTCTCTACCGTCGCCTCGCCGACCTCGAGACGCCGGCAGAGATCGACGGCTTTGGCGCCGAACTGATCGACCGCTTCGGGCCGATGCCGGAGGAAGTCGAGCACCTGCTTAAGATCGTCTACATCAAGGCGCTGTGCCGCAAGGCGAACGTCGAAAAGCTCGATGCCGGACCCAAGGGCGTCGTCATACAGTTCCGCAACAAGACGTTCCCGGAACCGGCAGGACTGGTGCGCTACATCGCGGAGCAGGGCTCGCTGGCAAAGATCCGGCCCGACCAGAGCATCGTACTGATGCGCGACTGGCCGACGCCGAAGAAGCGGCTTGCCGGGTCCGCGGTCATAATGACCCAGCTAGCAAAGCTGGTCGACAAGGCGGCCTGAAACGAAAACGCCCCGGTAACGGCCGGGGCGTTCTTTCATTAAAACAAGCTGTCTTCAGAAGTCCTTGGCGAGTTCGCCGCGCGCCTTGGCGGCGCCGATCTGGCGGATCGCATCCGCAAGCATTTCCGACTCCTGCGCCCCCACGACGACATATTTGCTCTCGAAGACGAAGCTTGGAACACCGGTAATTCCCATTGCACCCGCCGAGGCGATTTCCGCGCGAAGCGATTCTTCGTCAGCCGGCGAGGGAAGAAGAGCTGTAACGAGGGCGGCGTCCAGGCCGCATTCGTCGGCAGCCTCTATGAGCACGTTGTGGTCGCCGATGTCGCGGCCTTCCTCGAAATAAAGCTCGAACAGGCGCTTGACCATCAGCCGCTGCGCACCCGCAGGCGCCTTGGGCGAGCCCGCCCAGCGGATCAGGCGGTGGGCATCGAGCGTGTTCGGCGACACCTGGATGGCGTCGAAGTTGAAGCGGATGCCCTCGACTTCGCCAAGCTGCGAAATCCGCTCGTGCATCTGGTTGATGCGGTCCTCGCTGCCGAACTTGTCGAGCATGTACTTCTTGCGGGGCAGGCCACCCTTTGGAATGTTCCCGTCGAGCTGGTAGGGCCGCCAGCGCGGCTTGATTTCGACGTCTTCGACAAGGTTGGCGGCGTGCTCCAGCCGCTTCATGCCGATGAAGCACCATGGGCAGACCACATCCGAGATGACGTCGATGACAAGTTCCGTGCGTTCAAGCATCAGCGTTTCCAATCATTTGCCGGCATGCCACCACGTCGTCAGCTGCGGGCCGAGAAGCGGCGTAACCTCGGGGCGCTGGATCTGTTCCCAGCGGGCGATCCAGCGCACGGGCTGGTGATAGAGCGGCACCACATAGGCGCCGGAAAGCAGCACGCGGTCATAGGCGCGGACCGCGGTAACGAATTCTTCCTTCGTCCGCGCCGACAGCAGTCTGTCGATCATCGCATCGATCGCCGGTTCCGCAACCCCGGCGAAATTGTAGGTGCCGTCGCGGTCGCGGTTGGCCGAGCCCCAGCGGAAGACCTGCTCGACGCCCGGCGAAAGCGACGAGGTGTAGTTGAACAGCATGACGTCGAAATCATAGACGCGCTGGCGCTGCAGGTACTGCGCTGCGTCGACCACGCGGATCTGCGCCGTTATACCGAGGCGTTCGAGCGTGCGGCTCCATGCGGTTGCGACCGGCACCGCGGAGGGACCGTTCAGCATGATCTCGAACGAGAGGGGTTTCCCTTCCGCATCGACCAGCCTGGAGCCTTCCAGCCGGTAGCCGGCGGCTTTCAGCGCATCCATGCCTTTGCGCAGGAAGTTGCGATCGCGGCCCGAGCCGTCGGAGACCGGCAGCTGCCAGGTGCCTTCCATTATTTCAGGGAGCACCGCGTCCGGGAAGTCGGCAAGTAGTGCCTTTTCCTCTTGGCTTGCATGACGTTCGAACGAGGAAAGCTCCGAGCCATCATAAAAACTGCGGATGCGCGCGTAGGCGCCATTGAAGAGGTTGCGGTTCGCCCATTCGAAATCAAACAGGCCGCTCAGTGCATGGCGAACATCGCGGTTGCCGAACACCGGCCGACGGGTGTTCATGACGAAGCCGTACATGCCGGACGGCGTGCGCTTCGGGAACTCGTCCTTGATCACCCGGCCCTGGCGCGCTGCCGGAAAATCATAGCCCGTCGTCCAGCGGCCGGTATCCGTCTCGATATTGATCGATGTCGAGCCCTTCTTGAAGGCCTCGAAAATCGTGTTGTCGTCGCGGATGTAGTTGATCCGGATCTCGTCGTAATTGTCGTGGCCGACCTTGGTCGGAATGTCCTTCGCCCAGTAGTCGGGGTTCCGCTTCAGGGTAATCGACTCGCCCGGGCGGATGTTGGCGATCAGGTAGGGGCCCGAGCCGACCATCGGCTTCAGCGTCGAACGGTCAAAGTTTTCGGCGTCTGTTGCATGCTTGGGCAGCACCGGCATCAGGCCGAGGATCAGCGGCAGCTCGCGGTCGGGTTCCGCGAACTCGAAGCGCACGCCGCGCTCGCCGACCTTCTTCATGCTGGCGACCTTGTTGGCGGTGGTCGCGTAGCGGGGAAAACCTTTGTCGCGCAGCAGTTCGATCGTGAAGATCACGTCCTCCGGCTTGATGGGCTCGCCATCGGAGAAGCGCGCGCGTTCGTCCAGCGTGAACTCGACGAAGGTGCGCTGGTCGTCCGTCTCCACGGTCTTCGCGATCAGCGGATAGAGCGTGAACGGCTCGTCGGCCGAACGATGCATCAGCGTCTCGAAGACGTTGTTGCCCAGCTCGAGGTCGGCAAGGCCGCGCGCTGCGTCGCCCTGGACGATGAACGGATTGACGCTGTCGAACGAGCCCTGCCAGGCATAGTCGACCCTGCCACCCTTGGGTGCGTCTGGATTGACATAGGGAAAATGTTGGAAGTCGGCGGGGAGGGCGGGTTCGCCATGCATGGCAAGGGCATGGCTCGGTCCTGCGGCGAGTGCCGGACTGGCGAGCGCAGAGAAAACGGCAAAGGCAGCGGCCAGAAGGCGCATCAATCAGGCTCCGGAACGGATATGCACGGCGAATCAACTGACCCTAGCATGACAGGGAAAGTGCCGGAATCGCGGTAGTCGCCTGGCAATATCGATGGCGGCACTGGATTCGTTCGACATGGCGGTGTAACAGGCGCTAGAAGTCATGCTGTCGCCGTATTTGCTGATCACCTGTGCAGCACAGACGGCTGCCAAGCAGCTCATATGTCTTGAGAGGAACACGACCCTATGAACAGCCGGAAGACCGACGTGTCCCGCCTTTCACTCCTGGCTGGCGGTGCCTTTGCCGTCGCGGCCATGACGATGACCCCTGCAGCCGCTCAGCAGCCGGAAATGCCGAAGGGCTGGTTCAAGGCCTGCAGCAAGCAGGAAGACGTCGACATCTGCAATGTGCAGAACATCAGCGTTGCCGACACCGGCCAGCTGCTGACGGGCGTGAGCCTGATCGAGGTGAAGGGCAAGGTGAACCGCAAGATCTTCCAGGTAACGGTCCCGACCGGCCGCCTCGTGCCTCCGGGCATTGGCATGCAGATCGACGGCGGCCAGACCCAGAAGATCGACTACATGATCTGCCTGCCGGATCGCTGCATCGCGGAAGCTCCGCTGACCGACCAGCTTGTGGCGCAGTTCAAGAAGGGTTCGAACGTGACGTTCACGTCGGTGAATTTCCAGAACCAGCCGAACCCGATCAAGGTTTCGCTCGCCGGCTTCACCGGCGCGTTCGATGGTGAGCCGCTGCAGCAGCAGGACATCGAGAACCGCCAGCGCCAGCTGCAGGAATTCGTCAACCGCAACACGGAAGACTTTGCCGCCAAGCTCAAGGAAGAGCAGGAAAAGGCGAAGAAGGGCAATTGATCCCTTCGATCAATGCGAAACGAGAAAAGGCGGGTTCGACCCCGCCTTTTTTGTTGCCTTCTGTCTTCTGGCTAATGCTTGATCTTCTGCTTCAGGACGTAGCCTTCGCCGGTGACGTCAAAGATGTCCTTCAACGCAGGATGACGCACGGGGACCCCCGAGTCGTCGATGACCAGGTTCTGCTCGGAGACGTAGGCGACGTACTCGGTATCATCGTTCTCGGCCAGCAGATGGTAGAACGGCTGGTTGCGCGCGGGGCGTACCTCGGCCGGAATGGCCTCGTACCATTCCTCGGTGTTCGCAAATTCCGGATCAACGTCGAAGATGACGCCCCTGAAGGGGAACAGCCGGTGGCGGACGACCTGGCCGATCTTGAATTTCGCAGTCTTGAACTCAGGCATGTGCATGAACCTTTGCGCGTAATCTTGCGCATGACGGTCGGCTTTTCAACTGTCTCGGCTTGACCGACGTATGTAGGCGAAGTAGCCGCACAACAAGGTTGGTAACTGAGGGAACTATGGCTGAAATTGTCGGGTTGGTCCTTCCCTTCTTCGGGATGATTTTCATAGGCGCCATCGCAGCCCGTCTCASCCGCCAGCCTCTGGAAGCCCTCGGATGGATGAATACCTTCATCATCTACGTGGCCTTGCCTCCACTGTTCTTCCAGCTCATCTCGCGCACTCCCGTACATCAGCTGACCGAGTGGCGCTTCATCGCCGGTTCGGCTTTGGCAACTTACATCGTCTTCACGTTGATGTTCGCCGGATCACTGATCTTCTCACGCAATCTGGCTGAAAGTACGATCAAGGGCCTGGCGGCTGCCTACGGTAACATCGGCTACATGGGGCCAGGCTTGGCACTGCTCGCATTCGGTCCTGAAGCGGCCGTGCCGGTGGCGCTGATCTTCAGCTGCGAGAACGCGCTGCACTTTGCCGTCGCGCCGCTGATGATGGCGCTTGCGAGCGACGAGAAGCCGCCAGCCTCTCAGCTGGTCTTCGACGTCGTTCGCAAGATCCTGACCCACCCCTTCATCGTCGCGACGATGATCGGCGTGGTGGCGGCGGTGTACGAATACCAGCCGCCGGAAGCCATTTCGAAGCTGATCCAGTATCTTGCGCAGGCCGCCGCGCCTTGCGCGCTGTTTGCAATGGGCGTGACGCTGGCGCTGCGGCCACTGAAGCGGGTGCCGCGCGAGCTCGGCCTCATCACGGCGCTCAAGCTCATCGTGCACCCGGCGCTCTGCTACGTAGTGCTGAGCCTGGTCGGCAATTTCGAGCCCGCCTGGATGTACTCGGCAGTGATACTCGCGGGGCTGCCGACGGCGACGAACGTATTCGTCATCGCCCAACAGTACAATGTTTGGGTTCAGCGGGCCTCGGCGAGCATCCTGATCACGACCGTACTGTCGATCGCGACCATCACCGGTCTGCTCTACCTCATTCGGAGCGGAACCTTGCCACCGGACCTCTTTCCCTGAAGAGGCTCATGATGCCGGCGCCGGTGCGCAGGCCCTCGCGCATGAAGAAGTTGCGCAGGGGCGGGACAGCGCCGAGGAGGTTCAGCCCCGCGGTGCGCACGAACTGGACAGGCAGGGCGTCCGCCATCAGCGAGCGGTTCAACAGGTCGACGGCCGATGAGCGCGCGATGATGTCCGGGCGGCGCAGGCGGTCGTAGTAAGACAGTGCTGCCGCAGCACCCGGATCGGCGGGATAGCGTCGAGCCATCTTCACCAGTCCCTCGACGTCGCGGATGCCGAGATTGAGGCCCTGAGCGCCAATCGGCGGGAATACGTGCGCAGCTTCACCGACCAGCGCTATGCGGTTCGCGGCAAAGCGCGCGGGGAGGGTGACGTTCAGCGGATAGACCTGACGGCCAGGCGAAACCTCGACGCGGCCTAACATCGACTGCATGCGCTCTTCGATCAGGCGCGACAGTTCAGCGTCAGGCAGGGCCTTGAGTTCTTCCGCACGATGCGGGCGCGAGACCCACACGAGGCTCGAACGCATACCGGGCAGCGGCACCACCGTGAACGGGCCATGCTCGGTGTGGAACTCGGTCGACGTGTCGTCGTGCGGACGCGTATGCGCGAAATCCAAGACGAGGGCGGACTGGCCGGTGGAGGCAGTACGCACGCTGATCCCCGCAGCCTCGCGGGCGGGCGAAAGGCGGCCATCAGCCGCGACCGCTAGTTTTGCCGTGATGATCTTGCCGTTCTCGAGCTCGGCCTGAATGCCGTCTTCAAGCGGCTGCCAGTGCGCGACGATCGATGTCTCGATGCGGATACCGTCGTTAGCCTTTACCGCTGCATCGAGGGCCGGCAGCATGTTCCGGTTCGGAATGTTGAGCCCAAAGTACTCTTCGCCGATCTCGGCGGCCCGGAAGCTCACGACGGGGCTGCGCAGCAGGCGGCTGGTGGCGTCGGCGATGCGCATGACGCGCAGCGGAGCCGAACCTTCCTTGACCGCGTCAAGGACGCCCAGCCCATCGAGGAAGTCGAGCGACGGTTTCATCAGCGCCGTCGTGCGCCGGTCGCCAGTGTTGACCGGAGGTCCGACCAGGATTGCAGACAGGCCGGCCTGAGCCAGAGCCAGGGCTGCCAGAAGACCAGCGGGGCCGGTGCCGGCAATGACGATATCAGCATCGAACTTCATACCGCGATATAGAGCCTTTTCAGGCGCTTGATCAACGAGACGAAATGGCTCATTCGAGAAGGATGGCCGATCCGCGCGACGATTTCTCGAACCTTGAAGGACCCGCGCGGGCCGTTGCCGAGGCGTCGCGCCGGCCACGAAGCCTGGTCTACCTGACGTTGGGACTGAGTGTCGTCCTGTCATGGCTGGTCCTGCTGTCGATGTCGCGACGCGCAGCGGAGATTCAGCGCGGCGGTCCGGGAAGCAATCTGCTTGAAGCACTTCCGGCGCTCGAGCTGCCTGGCTTTCTGGAGACATTCTTCGTTCTGTGCTTGTCTCCGAGCGCACCCGGAGGAGCCGCCGGCGAATTCTTCGCCTTGCTGGCGATGTGGGTTCTGATGTCGGTGGCGATGATGCTTCCGTCGGCGGCGCCGATGATCCGCACCTACTGCGAGATCGCGGATACCGCCACGGCCAAGGGGGAGGCAGCCGTTTCGCCGTTGTTGCTGGTAGCCGGCTACCTCACCGTCTGGTCGGGCGTCGCGCTCATCTTTGCCACCGTGACCGCGATCCTGCGAGCACTTGGCCACGACCTTGGAGCGCCCCTGGGCTCCGTCGCTGCGGCAGTGATTCTCGGCCTCGCAGGGCTCTACCAATTCAGCGGCCTGAAGGACGCCTGCCTCGAAAAATGCCGCAACCCGTTCACGATCCTTTTCGCCCGCTGGAGCGTCAGGCCGATTCGCATCTTCGTGCTCGGCATGGAGCAGGGCGTCTGGTGCGTGGGCTGCTGCTGGGCGCTGATGCTGGTGATGTTCGCCGTCGGCACCATGAACCTGTTCTGGATGGTGCTGATCGGCATCTTCTCACTTGTTGAAAAGCAGGAGGCCGGAAGGGTATTCACAAGGCTCGCTGGCGGAATATTGCTTGTATGGGCGGCGGCGCTCCTTGTAGCGTCTCTTTCATAGGGAGGTTGCGATGGCCGTTAAGAGCTGGGCGCTGAAAGGCGAACTTGTATTGTCGTGCAATTGCACGGTCTTTTGCCCCTGCGTGCTGTCGCTGGGCCAGCATCCGCCGACCGAGGGCTATTGCCAGACCTGGGCGGGCTTTCGCATCGATGCGGGCCATTTCGACGATGTGGATCTCTCCGGCCTCAACCTCGGTCTCGTGATGGAAATTCCGGGCTACATGAGTCGCGGGAACTGGACCGCCGGGCTGTTCCTCGACGACCGCGCCTCGATCTATGCCCAGAAGGGGATCGAGAAGATCTTTTCGGGCAAGGCCGGCGGCACCACGGGCCTTCTTTCGATCCTCGTCGGCAAGTTCCTCGGCGTGCAGCGCGCCAAGATCAGTTACGAGATCCGTGACAAGACCCGCATTTTCCAGATACCCGGCATCATCGATGGCGCTGTGACGCCGGTTCCGGGCAAGAGCCCGGATGGCGACACCGTCATCACCAATTCGCAATACTGGATCGCGCCAGAAATCATCGTGGCAAAGTCCGACAAGAGCAGGATGCGCGCCTTCGGCCGCAACTGGAACTTCGCCGGCCGATCGGCCGAAATCTGCAAGCTGGATTGGCGCGGACCGTGACAGAAGACGATATCCCATTGAAAAAGAAAATCGCCGACCGCATTCCGCGTCCGAAGAAGAAGGTAACGTGGCCGCAGGCGCGCGCCTTTTCGGTTCACCTGCTGACGGCGTCAGGCTCGTTCCTCGCCTTTCTGTCGCTGGTGTCGGCGGCGGAGAAGCAGTGGACGGCGATGTTCCTGTGGCTGGGCCTTGCGCTGTTCGTCGATGGCATCGACGGCCCGATTGCGCGCAAGCTCGACGTCAAGGAAGTGCTGCCGAACTGGTCGGGCGAGGTGCTCGACAACATCATCGATTATGTCACTTACGTGCTGATCCCGGCCTTCGCGCTCTACCAGAGCGGCTTCATGGGCGAAAAGCTGTCGTTCCTGTCGGCGGCGATCATCGTGGTATCGAGCGCGATCTACTACGCTGACACCGGGATGAAGACGAAGGAGAACTTCTTCAAGGGGTTCCCGGTGGTTTGGAACATGATCGTGTTCACGCTCTTCGTAATCGCGCCGGGCGAGTGGGTGTCGTTCGTCGTGGTCGTCATTGCCGCAATGCTCTCGTTCGTGCCGATGAACTTCCTGCACCCGGTGCGCGTGAAGCGGCTGCGCTCGCTCAACCTCGGCATTTTCCTCGCATGGTGCCTGTTCGGCATCGTTGCGCTGGTGCAGGACATGGACGCATCGCGACCGATCCAGATCGGAATTGGCCTCGCGGGCATCTATTTGTTCTGCATCGGCGGGGTGATGCAGCTGTTTCCGAAGCTTGGACTTAAAAAGGGGGACTAAATGGTCGCTGCAATTCGCATTCATGAAAATGGCGGTCCGGAGGTCCTGCGCTACGAGCAGATCGATGTGCGCGCGCCCGGCGCCGGCGAGGTGCTGATCCGTCATACAGCCATCGGCCTGAATTTCATCGATACCTATTACCGCTCGGGCCTTTACCCGTCGCCAACCGGCTTCCCGCTCATCCTCGGGGGCGAGGCTGCAGGTGTGGTCCTTTCCGTAGGCGAGGGCGTCGAGGGGTTGAAGGAGGGCGATCGCGTTGCCTATGTCACGCCGCTGGGCGCCTATCGCGAGCAGCGGGTCATCGAAGCGCGGCATCTGGTCAAGATCCCCGATGGCATCGCCGACGAAACCACGGCGGCGATGATGCTGAAGGGCATGACTGCCGAATATCTTCTGCGCCGGACCTATGCAGTGAAGCCGGGTGATGCCGTGCTGGTGCATGCGGCAGCCGGCGGCGTCGGGCTGATCCTCGGCCAGTGGCTGAGCTCGCTCGGCGTCACGCTGATCGGCACCGCAGGTTCTGACGAGAAGGTCGCGCTTGCCAAGGCCAACGGCTATCAGCACGTTATCAATTACCGCAAGGACGACTTCGTCGCGGCGGTGAAGGACATCACCAGCGGCAAAAAGTGCGATGTCGTCTATGACTCAGTCGGCAAGGACACCTTCGAAGGCTCGCTCGACTGCCTCAAGGTGCGGGGCATGTTCGTCAGCTTCGGCCAGTCGTCAGGACCGATCCCGCCCATCAGCATCAATCTGCTGGCACAGAAAGGCTCGCTCTACGCAACGCGGCCGTCGTTGTTCGCGTACATTGCAACCCGCCCGGAACTGGAAGAGTCCGCCAACGCGCTGTTCGATGTGGTGAAGGCGGGGACCGTGAAGGTCGCGGTCAACCAGCGCTACGCGCTCAAGGATGCCGCGCAGGCGCATATCGATCTTGAGAGCCGGAAGACGACCGGTACCACCGTCCTGATTCCCTGACGGAAAGCCCAAACCTCAGGCGAGACGCAATTATGCCCCGATCTCGCCTGATTTGCTTAAGGTACTGCTAAGACTTTTGCCGCAGTTTGTGCGGGACCGCGTCCGGCACCGGACGAGATCGCGTTGTCTGTTTGTATTGCGTCTTTCGCGCGAGAGGTTTGGGGAAGTTGGGCATGGCGGTTTACCCCTCACGGGCAGCCTGCAAGCGGCTGGGCGCGCTTCTTGGTGTCGTATCGGCAATTACCCTTGCCTCATGTGCTGCCAAAGTTGCGGAAGCTCCCAAGAAGCCCAAGCGTAGCAAAGAGTACTTCGCCGAGTCCGTCTACGGCGTGAAGGCCAGCCCACGTGTCACCAACCTTGCCAGCAACCTGCCTCGCGGCGGGGGCAGGGACCAAGTTGGCAAACCCTACCAGGTCAAGGGCAAGTGGTATCACCCGAAGGAAGATCCGAACTACAAGAAGTCGGGCCTCGCTTCCTGGTACGGCGACGCCTTCCATGGCCGCCTCACCGCCAACGGCGAAATCTACGACATGACGCATCTCACGGCTGCGCATCCCACCATGCCGCTGCCTAGCTATGCGCGGGTTACCAATAAGGAAAACGGGAACTCCGTCATTGTCCGCGTTAATGATCGTGGGCCTTATGAACACAACCGGCTGATCGATGTCTCTCGCCGGGCTGCCGAGATGCTTGGCTACGCCCACCGTGGCGTCGCCAGGGTTGAGGTTGAGTATCTTGGCCGTGCGCCGCTGCACGGCAAGGACGACGAGTTCCTGATGGCGTCTTTCCGGCCAGGCAACGGCAAGAAGCCGATGGATCCGTCCGATGGCCTGCCGACCGGCGTGATGATCGCCATGAACGGCCCCACGCCGACGCAGCGCCCGGTGATGGCTTCAACGAGCCCGTTTGGCAGCTTTGGCGGGCATTCGCCGGCTCCCGCACCGATTGCTGCGCAGGCGGCCCAAGTCGCGAGCGTCGATGTTGTCCTGCCTGAATTCGGCCCGATCGTGCCGTGGCGCCCGGATGTCCGCGTGGCCGCTGCTCCCGCAAAGCCGCTCGCTTATGCCGGCCATCACAGCGAGCAGCAGCCAGCTGACGATGCCCTGGCACGGCTTGCAGGCGACCCTGCGGCAATGGCCAAGGTCGTTGAGGCGCTGAACCAGCGATATTCCACCGCTCTCCGGTAAGGAATATTAGCACGGCTTGATTGCGGTCATGCCGGGCTGCTAGCTTCAGTCCGTCGCGTAGGGAGCGGACTGGGCATGCGATCCATCTTTCATTTCTGGCTTCTTCGCTACGTTGTTGCGGCGCTGCTGGTGCTCGCCACGGGGCTGAGCGCAAGCGCCCAAGACATGTTCGAGACGAAGGCCAAGCAGGCCTTCATGATCGACGCGGAGACGGGCACCGTCCTCTATTCCAAGGACCCGGATACGCCGTTTCCGCCAGCGTCTCTTGCGAAGCTGATGACCATGGAGGTGGTGTTCAACGCCATCCGCAAGGGCCAGCTGTCGCTGGACGAGGAGTTTTATGTTTCGGAGAACGCCTGGAGGACGGGCGGCGCGCCGTCGCGAACCTCGACCATGTTCGCCGCCCTCGGCTCATCGATCCGGCTCGAGGACCTGATCCAGGGCGTGATCGTGCAGTCGGCCAATGACGGCTGCATCATCATCGCCGAGGGCATGGCAGGATCGGAGGAGAACTTTGCGCAGCTGATGAACGATCGCGCAAAGGAGATCGGCCTCACCAAGTCGGTGTTCAAAAACTCCACCGGGCTTCCAGCTGAGGGACAGGTCGTCACCGCGCGGGACCTCGTGAAGCTCGCGCACCATCTGTGGAAGGAATATCCGGAGTTCTATAAGTACTACTCGCAGCCTGAGTTCACCTGGAACAAGATCACCCAGCGCAACCGCAACCCGCTACTCGGCATGAACATCGGCGCCGACGGGCTCAAGACCGGCTTCACCGAAGAATCCGGCTACGCGATCGTCGGTTCGGTAAACCGCGATGACCGCCGCACCTTCGTTGCACTGAGCGGTATGGAAAGCGACAAGCAGCGCGCCGAGGAGGCGCGGCGCATCCTCGACTGGGGCATGCGCGCGTTCCAGAAGATCACGCTGTTCCAGCCCGACGAGCACGTCGGCGAAGCCAAGGTTTATGGCGGCGACAAGTCGGGCGTTGCGCTGAAGGGCGAGGGGCCCTTGTCGATCTTCGTGCCGACCTTCAATCGCGACCGGCTGATCGCCCGCATCGTCTATGAAGGTCCGGTCATTGCGCCGGTGGAGGAGGGGACCCGCATCGGATCGCTGAAAGTCTGGATCGGCGATACGCTTAGTCAGGAAACGCCACTCTACGCGGCCGAGAGCGTTGGCGTCGGCAAGCTGCACCAGCGCTTCTTCGATGCGATCGAGGAACTGGCGATCGGGTGGCTGCGCTGAACCGCGAGTGGATAAACGCGCGCCGCTGGCCTATGTGGAAGGCGTCATCGGAATCGGGCGCACTGAAAGGCTGACGTGGCGCGTGGGATCTTCATAACCTTCGAAGGCGGCGAGGGCGCCGGCAAGTCGACGCAGATCGGCATGCTGGCCGATGCTTTGCGCGAGGCCGGTCGCGAGGTGCTGGTCACACGCGAACCCGGTGGCTCGCCCGGTGCGGAGGCTGTCCGGCACGTGTTGCTGTCAGGTGCCGCGGAGCCGTTCGGGCCGGCGATGGAGGCGGTGTTGTTTGCCGCGGCGCGGTCGGACCACGTCGAGCAGGTCATTCGCCCCGCCGTCGAGGCGGGAAAGGTTGTCCTGTGCGACCGCTTCATGGATTCGAGTCGCGTCTACCAGGGCGTGACGGGTAACCTCAGCCCGGACTTCATGCGCTCTCTGGAGGAAGCGGCGATCAACGGCATGGTGCCGGATCTGACGCTGATCCTCGATCTTCCGGCAGAGGAGGGGATGCGCCGCGCCAATGCCCGCCGTGGCGACGGTGGCGCTGATCGTTTCGAGAAGGAGACGATGGATGTCCATCGCCGCCGACGCGACGCCTTCCTCGAAATCGCGCGCGCGGAGCCCGAGCGCTGCCGGGTGATCGACGCCAGCCAGGAGATGAACCTCGTCTCGGCCGACATCATCAATGAGGTTGCGCGGCTGTTTGAAACTCAGGCCACTGCGGGTGAGGGGGCTACGGCATGAGCTTCGTTCGCCTCGCCCCTGAACAGTTCGACACCATCGACGGCATTGCTGAGCCGGCGGAAAATCCCCTGCTCGTCGGGCACGAGGATGCGATTGCGCATGTCGCGGCCGCCTATCAGTCCGGGAAGATGCACCACGCCCTGCTACTTTCCGGCCCGCCCGGCGTCGGCAAGGCGACCTTCGCGTTTCATCTCGCGCAGCATCTCCTCGCGAATCCGGTTCCGGAGCTGGCACCGGCGACCTTTTCGGGCCGTGATCCGCAGTCCGCGCTGTTCAGGCAGATTGCCCAGGGCTCGCACCCGTCGGTGCTGCACCTGACGCGGCCGGTGAACGAGCGCACCAAGGGTTTCAAGTCAGTCGTTACGGTCGATGAGATCCGCAAGATCGGCCGTTTCCTGTCGATGACCTCACACGACGGCGGCTGGCGCGTGGTGATCGTCGATCCGGCCGACGACATGAACACCAACGCGGCCAATGCGCTCCTCAAAAATCTGGAGGAGCCACCGGCGCGCACGTTGTTCGTGCTGATCGCCCACTCGGCCGGGGGCCTGCTGCCGACGATCCGGTCGCGCTGCCAGCTCATCAAGTTCAAGCCGCTCAATGAGGCGCAGCTGTTCCAGGTGCTGCAGTCGCTCGGTGCACCGCTGCCGGACGATCCGCAGTCGCGCGCGGCGCTGGCACAAAGGGCAGGGGGCAGCGTGCGCGAGGCGCTGCTGCTGACCCAGTATGGCGGCCTCGATATCGCCGACGCGGTGGTCGAGGTCATGCAGGAACGCACCTACCCCGTCGCAAAGGCGTGGCGGATCGCCGAAGTCGTCGCCGGTAAGGACAACAGCGTCCAGTTCGCAATCTTCAACCAGAATGCGCTCGACATGATCGCCAGCTGGGCGAGGAACGCTGCCGCTCAGGGGCAGGCGGGTGCAGCGGCATTTTTCGCTGATCTCTGGCGTCAGGCGGGCCAGCAGGTTATTGAGACCGAGACCTACAATCTCGACAAGAAGCAGCACGTCAACGGGCTGCTTTCGCGTATGTGGCAAGCGCTCCACGCATAAGATCGCGCATAGCAATCGCAGCGACGATGCGCTATCCACGCCCCATAAAACGGATCCGGACCATTTCATGTCGACCGAACGCTATTACATCACCACGGCCATCTCGTACCCGAACGGCAAGCCGCATATCGGCCACGCCTACGAACTGATCGCGACCGATGCGCTGGCGCGCTTTCAACGTCTCGATGGCAAGGATGTGTACTTCCTGACCGGCACCGACGAGCACGGCATCAAGATGTTCCAGACCGCTCGCAAGGAAGGCATCACGCCGCGCGAGCTGGCTGACCGGAACTCGGCTGAATTTCAGCGGATGGCAAAGGCGCTGAATGCGTCGAACGACGACTTCATCCGCACCTCCGAAGAGCGCCACTACCGCGCCTCGCAGGCGATCTGGAAGGCGATGGCCGCCAATGGCGACATCTACAAGGACAGCTACGCCGGCTGGTACTCTGTCCGCGATGAGGCGTACTACGCCGAGGAAGAGACGGAAGTCCGCGAGGACGGCGTGCGCTATGGCCCGCAGGGAACGCCGGTCGAGTGGGTCGAGGAGGAGAGCTATTTCTTCCGCCTGTCGAACTACCAGGACCGCCTGCTCAAGTACTACGACGAGAACCCGCACTTCATCGGCCCGAACGAGCGCCGTAACGAGATCGTCAGCTTCGTGAAGTCGGGCCTAAAGGACCTTTCGGTTTCGCGCACGACCTTCGACTGGGGCATTCCGGTTCCGGGCGACGAGAAGCACGTGATGTATGTGTGGGTCGATGCCCTCACCAACTATCTCACCGGCATCGGCTATCCGGACGAGTCGTCGCCGCTCTACGGCTACTGGCCGGCTGACGTCCATGTCATCGGCAAGGACATCACCCGTTTCCATGCCGTCTACTGGCCGGCGTTCCTGATGTCCGCCGGCATCCCGCTGCCGAAGCGCGTGTTCGGCCACGGCTTCGTGTTCAACCGCGGCGAGAAGATGTCGAAGTCGGTCGGCAACGTGATCGACCCGTTCGCGCTGGTCGAGCACTACGGTCTCGATCAGGTCCGCTACTTCCTGCTGCGCGAGGTTCCGTTCGGTCAGGACGGCAACTACAGCCACGAGGCGATCGTCAACCGCACCAATGCGGACCTTGCTAACGATCTTGGCAACCTGGCGCAGCGATCGCTGTCGATGATCGCCAAGAACTGCGGCGGCAAAGTTCCGGCCAAGGGTGAACTTCAAGACGCCGACAAGGCGATCCTGCAGATGGCGCTCGACGCGCTGGAGACCGGCCGCAAGGCGATGAAGGATCAGGCGATCCACCACGCGCTGGCTGCCGTGTTCGCGGTCGTCGCCGAGGCCAACCGCTATTTTGCGGGGCAGGAGCCCTGGGCGCTGCGCAAGACCGACCCTGCCCGCATGGAGACGGTGCTCTGGACGACGGCCGAAACCGTCCGTCGCGTCGCGATCCTCTGCCAGCCCTACATGCCCGAGTCAGCCTCCAAGCTGCTCGACCTGCTGGCCATCGCGCCTGACGCACGCAAGTTCGCCAATGTCAGCGAGGCTTCCGAGCTGCAGCCGGGCCAGGAACTTCCGGCGCCGCAGGGTGTTTTCCCGCGCTATGTGGAGCCGACCGCCGCGGCGCAGGAATAATCATGCTCGTAGACAGTCACTGCCACCTGGACTTCCCGGATTTTGCAGAGGAGCGCGACGACATCATCGCGCGCGCCAAGGCGGCCGGTGTCGAGCGTATGGTCACGATTTCAACGCGCGTGCGCCGCTTCCCGGAGATCCTCGCCATCGCTGAGGCCTATCCGGAAGTCTATTGCTCGGTCGGCACGCATCCGCATCAGGCCGCCGAGGAGCTGGACGTAACCGTTGACGAGCTGGTCGCGCACGCGAAGCACCCTAAGGTGGTCGCAATCGGCGAGGCGGGTCTCGACTATTTCTATGACTACGGGCCGCGCGAAGCGCAGGCTCAAGGGCTGCGGACGCATATCGCTGCTGCCCGCATCACGCAGCTGCCGCTGGTCATCCATGCGCGCGATGCCGACGAGGACATGGCGGCGATCCTGACCGAAGAGATGGGGAAGGGCGCCTTCCCATTCGTCCTGCACTGCTTCTCGTCGGGTCGTCGGCTTGCCGAAGTCGGCCTCGAACTCGGCGGCTACATCTCGTTCTCGGGTATTCTTACCTTCAAGAAGTCGGAGGAAATCCGCGCGATCGCTGGTGATGTGCCACGCGACCGGATGCTGGTCGAGACCGACGCGCCTTACCTTGCGCCGCCGCCGCATCGCGGCAAGCGCAACGAGCCGGCCTTTGTTAAGCACACCGCCAAAGTGCTGGCCGAGACGGTCGGTGTGAGCGAAGACGAGATCGCGGCGATCACGACCGAGAATTTCTTCCGACTTTTTAATAAGATGCCGAGACCGGCCTGACATGGGCGACATACTGCGTTTCACCATCGTGGGATGCGGCTCGTCGCCTGGCGTTCCGCGCCCCAACGGCGATTGGGGCAACTGCGACCCGACCGACCCGAAGAACCGCCGCCGCCGGCCGGCGGCGCTGGTCGAGCGCATCAAGCCCGACGGACGCATCACCCGCATTGCGATCGACACTGGCCCGGATTTTCGCGAACAGATGATCTCGGCGCGGGCGACGCATCTCGACGCCGTCGTCTACACGCACGGCCATGCCGATCACATCCACGGGATCGACGATGTGCGCAGCTATTTCCTCGAAAGCCGCAAGCGCGTCGACGTCTATGCCGATAAAGCGACGCTTGAACGGCTGCGTGAAGGCTTCAGATATTGCTTCGAAACTCCGGCGGGCAGCAGCTATCCGCCGATTGTCGAGCCGCATCTGATCGAGCACGACGAGCCGTTCGAGATTGACGGGCCGGGCGGTCCCATTCCGTTTCTGCCGCTGCCGCAGATCCACGGTGATATCATGTCGCTCGGCTTCCGGATCCACGATCTGGCGTATTGCTCGGACGTCAGCGACTATCCGCACGATACAGTCGCGAGGCTCGAAAATCTCGATCTGCTGGTGATCGACGCGCTGCAGTACCGGCCGCATCCAAGCCATTTCTCGCTTGGCGAGGCACTGGAGTGGATCGAGCGGCTGAAACCGCGCCAGGCCGTGCTGACGCACATGCATGTGCCGCTGGACTACGCGACTGTCCGCGCCGAGACGCCGGAGAACGTCGAACCAGCGTTCGACGGCATGGTGTTCGAGTTTCCGATCGACTGAGCAGGCTGCCGAAGAGACGGGGATCCTGGAAACGCATCGAACCCGTGAATTCCAGCATTGCGACGCATCAGGACATACTGGTGGTTCCATAATCATGCTTATGCGACTTTCGGATTGGGGTCTCCCACGCTGCTGATGGACATTCAGTCGCGCCTCTTCTACGACAAAAATCCTCCCGACCAGCGATCAGCCCGAGCAGAACGATGCAGCCTTCCAAAGACATTTCCCGCCTGATCGAAATCATGGCCGCGTTGCGCGATCCCGTCAGCGGCTGCCCGTGGGACATCGAGCAGAGTTTTTCGAGCATCGCGCCTTACACCATCGAGGAAGCCTACGAAGTCGCCGACGCGATCGAGCGCGGTGACATGGACGAGCTGCGTGACGAGCTCGGCGATCTGCTGCTGCAGGTCGTCTACCATTCACGGATGGCCGAAGAGATCGGCGAGTTCGCGTTTGGTGACGTCATCGAGGCGGTGACGCGAAAGATGATCCGCCGCCATCCGCACGTCTTCGGCGACGAGGACGCGCGCCGCAAGGGCCTGCCCAAGGGCATGTGGGAGCAGATCAAGGCCGAGGAGAAGTCCGAGAAGCAGGCAGCACGAGCCGCACGCGGCCTTCCGCCGAAGGAAGAGCAGGCGGGTTATCTTGACAGCGTTCCGCTGACCCAGCCTGCCCTCACCCGCGCCCTCAAGCTGCAGCAGAAGGCTTCGCGCGTCGGGTTCGACTGGGGTGCTGCGGAGCCGATCCTCGATAAGATCGAGGAAGAAATCGCCGAGCTGCGCGCCGCGATGGCCGAAGGCCGGCCAGACCTCGTCGCTGGCGAGCTGGGCGACGTGCTGTTCGCGGTCGTCAATCTCGGCCGCCATCTGGAGGTTGATGCGGAAGATTCGCTGCGCAAGACCAACGATAAGTTCCGCGACCGCTTCCACTATATCGAGCGCGCGCTCAAGGCGCAGGGCCGTAGCCTGGATGAAGCGTCACTGGATGAGATGGAAGAGCTTTGGCAGCAGGCAAAGGCTGCCGAGTAACCGTCAGTCGAGTGCTGGCCCGTACTTCGTCGCCAGCTCCTCGCGGATCGAGGCAGTGGCTCGTAGAGTCAATTCGATGCTGCCGTCTTCGAGGTTCTCGCGGTTGAGCACCGTGCTGTTGCGGTAGATCCAATCCACATCGCCGGCCCGATGCGGTGCGAGTGTCAGACGCACCGTCTGCAGGGAACCCGCAATCCGCTCCTCGATGAGGGTGGCGAGGTGGTTTAGCCCCTCGCCCGTGATTGCGGAAATCGCAACCGGCGGCCGTTCTTTCTTCTCGAGCATTGCCGCACGCACAGACTCGTCCACAAGGTCAACCTTGTTCCAGACCTCCAGCACGCGCTTTTCGTCCTTGGCGTCGACGCCGAGGCTGCGCAGGATGTTTTCGACGTCCTCGGCTTGCGCCTTAGTGTCGGGATCAGAAATGTCGCGCAGATGGATGACGAGATCGGCTTCCACGACTTCTTCAAGGGTCGCGCGGAAGGCAGCGACGAGGTGTGTCGGGAGGTCGGAAATGAAGCCGACCGTGTCGGACAGGATGACGATGGTACCGTGGGGCAGGCGCAGGCGACGCAGCGTCGGGTCGAGCGTCGCGAACAGCATGTCCTCAGCCAGAACCCCTGCCCCCGTCACCCGGTTGAACAGCGTCGACTTGCCGGCATTCGTGTAGCCGACGATCGCGACGATCGGATACGGCACCTTGCGGCGCTTGGCGCGGTGCAGGTCGCGCGTGCGCCTCACCGTTTCGAGCTCTCGCTTCAGCTTGACGATCTTTTCCTGGAGGATACGCCGGTCGGCCTCGATCTGGGTTTCACCTGGACCGCCGAGGAAGCCGGCACCGCCGCGCTGTCGCTCAAGGTGGGTCCAGCTGCGAACCAGTCGGCCGCGCTGGTATTCGAGGTGTGCGAGATCGACCTGCAGCGTACCTTCACGGGTGCGGGCGCGCCGACCAAATATCTCGAGGATGATGCCGGTCCGGTCGAGGACCTTGGCGTTCAGCTCTTTCTCGAGGTTGCGCTGCTGTACAGGCGTTAGCGGATGGTCGACGAAGACGAGTTCGACCTCCTGCTCCTTCACGATTTCCGCAAGCTCTTCGATCTTGCCGCTGCCCAGCAAGGTCGCTGGGCGGGGATCGTTGACGGTGACGATCTCGGAATGGATCGTGTCGAGGTCGATGGCTCCGGCAAGGCCAACGGCTTCCTCCAGCCGCGCCTGCGGCGAGCGCTGGGTGCGTGGGCGTGCGCCATCCTCGGCGGCAGCGCGCGGCTGTCGCGTGAGGACGGGAACAACAATCAGTGCACGTGCGGTAGTGTGACCAGGGGGCATCATCTCACTCGCCGCACTGCTGCGGCGTTTCGAGCCCCCTGCCCGATTACCGGTCGAGCCGGTGTGCGCCAATCAGGCTTCCTTGTCGTCGTTCTCGAACATCTGGACCGGCTGGCTCGGCATGATGGTCGAAATCGCATGCTTGTAGACAAGCTGCGAATGCCCGTCACGGCGGAGCAGAACGCAGAAGTTGTCAAAGGAAGTCACGACGCCAGTCAGCTTGACGCCATTGACCAAGAAGATCGTGAGTGGATTCTTGCTCTTACGAACAGAATTCAGGAATACATCCTGCAGATTTTGCGTCCGTTCCGCCATTTTTCTTATCTTTCGCAGATCCCCAAAAGTGCCGGATAGTAGCGCCTATCTGAGCGCGGACTGTCAAGCACACAAACAAAAAGCTAACAAGTGCGGAAGGTTGCCAGTACGCCCGACAACCGTCCCATAGGCGGTTATCAGGCCTGCGTCTTCTCTGCAACGTCGAAAAACGCTGCGCGCAGGGAAAGCGCTGTTTCGCCCGGATGACCGTTGGCAACAGGCTTGTCGTCGATCGCGACCACTGGCATCACGAGGGTCGTCGCAGCGGTGATGAAGGCTTCCTTCGCCTTCAGCGCCTCCTCGACGGTAAACGCCCTCTCCTCGACCTTTAAGCCCAACTTGGCGGCAACATCCATGACGGTCGTGCGGGTAACGCCGCGCAGGATGCCGTGCTCGGCCGGACGGGTGACCAGCGTGCCATCGGAGGTTACGATCCAGGCGTTGGTCGAGGCGCCTTCCGTCACCTTGCCGTCGGCATCGATGAACCAGGCCTCGGTTGCACCAGCCTCGCGCGCCTTCTGCTTGGCAAGCACGTTCGGCAGCAGCCCAACGGACTTGATATCGACTCGCTCCCAGCGGTTGTCGGGCAGCGTAATGACCTTGACGCCGGCCTGGGCCTTCGTTGCCGAGGCGTGTGGGTCGATGCGCTTGGCGGTCACGACGATGGCGGGCGCGGTGTTTGCAGCCGGGAAGTAGTGGTCGCGCGGGGCAACACCGCGGGTCACCTGCAGGTAGACCATGCCGTTCTCAACGTGGTTGCGGCGGATCACCTCGGCCATCACAATCTCAAGCGCCTTGCGGCTCATCGGCCAGGAAATCCGCAGTTCCCGCAACGAGCGGTCGAGCCGGTCCAGATGCGGCGTCATGTCCACAATGTAGCCGCGGGCGACTTCACAGACTTCGTAGACACCGTCGGCGAACTGATAGCCTCGATCCTCAATGTGAACAGTGGCGTCGGCGTGGGGGACGTAGCGTCCGTTTACATAGGCGATGCGAGGCATGGCTCTCTCGGTAGCAGTTGGGGGGACTAAAATGACTCAGTTGGCGGATGTCTATCAGACGCCCAGCGACCGAAGCTTGCGGTGCAAGGCAGACCGTTCCATCCCGATGAACTCGGCCGTACGCGAAATGTTGCCGCCGAACCGGTTGATCTGCGCCAGCAGATACTCCTTCTCGAACAGCTCGCGCGCTTCGCGCAGCGGCAGCGCCATGATGTGCTGATCGGACTGGTTCGGCGCCCTAGGCATCACGTCGCCGATCTCCTGCGGGAGCAGGTCAGCGGTGATGGGGGAGCCGACATCGTCGCCTCGCGCCAGGATCATCAGGCGCTCGATGTTATTCTTGAGCTGGCGCACGTTGCCCGGCCAGTTGTGAGCCTGCAGGACGGCGAGCGCATCGTCCCCAATGCGTCGCATCCGGATCCCGGCCTGCGCCGCAACCTGACGCATGAAATGGTCGACAAGGAACGGAATGTCCTCCCGCCGCTCGGAAAGCGCCGGCACACGAACCGGCACCACCGCCAGGCGATGATAGAGGTCCTCGCGGAAACGACCCTGTGCGATCAGCTGCTCGATGTTCTGCGCCGTGGACGAGATGATGCGGACGTCTACCTTCACGCGGGTATTTCCACCGACGCGCTCAAACTGCTGGTCGACCAGAACCCGCAGGATCTTGGCCTGCGTCTCGCGCGGCATATCCGCGACCTCGTCGAGGTAGAGAATACCCTTGTGGGCCTCTTCCAGCGCGCCGACCTTGCGTGGTTCGCCGTTCTTCGGCTCGGTGCCGAACAGCTCGACCTCCATGCGCTCCGGCGTGATCGATGCGGCGCTGACCACGACGAACGGGCCGTTCTTGCGGTTGGAAAGGGCATGGATGGCGCGCGCGGCCATTTCTTTGCCAGAACCCGACGGGCCGATCATCATCACGCGGCTGTTGGTCGGCGCGACACGCTCGATGGTCTGGCGCAGCTGCGTCATTGCGGCCGACATGCCGATCAGATCGAAGGTCTCCCCGCTCCTCTTCTTGAGGTCGGACAGTTCGCGCCGCAGCTTCGAGGTTTCGAGCGCGCGTTCGGCAACGAGGATCAGCCGGTCGGTCTTGAACGGCTTCTCGATGAAGTCGTAGGCGCCGCGACGAATAGCCGAAACGGCGGTTTCGATGGTACCGTGACCCGAGATCATCACCACCGGCAGCTGCGGATGCTGCTTCTTGATCTCGTCCAGCAGGGCAAGTCCGTCGAGACGCGAGCCCTGCAGCCAGATGTCCAGAAACACCAGACGAGGAACACGATTCGCGATCGCTGCCAGCGCGCTGTCGGCGTCATGCGCCGTGCGCGTCTCATGGCCTTCGTCGCTCAGGATGCCGGCAACCAGCTCACGAATGTCTTCTTCGTCGTCGACGATGAGGATGTCAGACGCCATTTTCAACCTTCCCAGTCTTGGTTCCGCGCGTATCGCCCTGTCCTGCCGATGGCAGGACAACGCGGATCATGGCCCCCCGGCCGCCATGGAAGTCAGCCGGCGCGTCGTGGAGTTCGAGCCGGCCCCCGTGGTCTTCGATAATCTTGCGCACGATCGCGAGCCCGAGACCGGTGCCCTTTTCGCGCGTGGTCATGTAGGGCTCGAGCAGGCGCTGCCTGTTCTCGCGCGGCAGCCCCTTGCCGTTGTCGATGACGTCGATGACGGTCTCCTGGCCTTGGCGCTCGGCGCGCACGAGGATCGCGCCCCGCTCGCTCGTATCCCGCTCCGCCGCTTCGATCGCCTCGGCCGCGTTCTTGATGAGGTTTCCGAAGGCCTGGCTCAGCAGGCGCGGGTCGCAAGTGACCGGCAATGGCTCATCGCCAAAGGCGCGGTCGAACTCGATGTCCGCCTTGCTGACCTCGACAAGGAACGACGCCTCGCGCAGCGGCTCGCGCAGGTCCATCAGCTGCATTTCGGGCTTCGGCATGCGCGCAAACGACGAGAACTCGTCGACCATGCGGCCGATGTCGCCGACCTGGCGGATGATGGTCTCAGTGCACTGGTCGAAGACTTCCTTGTCCTCGACGATCACCTTGCCGAAGCGCCTGCGGATGCGCTCCGCCGACAGCTGGATCGGTGTCAGCGGATTCTTGATCTCGTGGGCGATGCGGCGGGCGACGTCCGCCCAGGCGGACGAACGCTGCGCGGAGACGAGGTCCGTAATGTCGTCGACGGTGACGACGTAGGAATTATGACCGCCGCTAGCGGTGACTTCCTCGGTGGTGACCTGAATGTCGAAGGTGCGCTCGGCCCCTCCCCGGTAGAACGTCGCCTGGTCCCGATAGACCGAGCGGCCCGAGTCGCGACCTGCTTCGAAGACGGCGCCGACATGTGGCAGCATTTCGGAGAGCTTGCGACCAACCGCATTTTCCGGGCGCAGCGTCAGCATCTTGGCTGCCGAGCGGTTGACGATGGTGATGATGCCCTCGTGGTCGACGCCGATGACACCGGCTGACACACCGGAAAGCACGGCTTCCGAGAAGCGGCGGCGTTCGTCGATCAGGTCTTTGGCGGCGATGAGCTCGTTTCGCTGCGACTTGAGCTCGAGGATCATGTTGTTGAACGTCTCGGCGAGCGAAGCGACGTCGCCGTCGGACTGGCGCACCGGGACCGTGACGTCCAGATTGCCGGTCGCCACGTTGTCCGCCGCACTGATGAGCTGGCGGATCGGTCGAACCAGACGGTCCGCAACGGCAATGCCGGTCCAGATCGCGGACAGGACGATGATGAGCGTGACACCGAGATAGATCAGCGCGAAGGCAACCTGCGTCGAGAACCGGTTGCTCTCAAGCTTCCGGTATTCGTCCGTGTTCGCGCGCACGATCTGGCGCGCCCGGATCACCTCCGGGTCAACCTCGCGGATCGTGTAGAGAAAGAGGTCGTCGAATTCCCTGAGCTTGATGATTGCGCCGACGATGTTGCGTTGCGCCGGCGGAATCAGGACCGGTAAGCCGTCCGATGCGGTCTGGACTGCCTCAATCGGCGGCTGCGGGATCGGGAACTCCGCGCTCGTCTCAGCCTGCATCACGAACGAGCCGTCGGCGCGGATGAGGGCGGCATGGGCAAGCGCCCTGCCCTGCGCCTGCCGGCTGAGAAACGTGCGGAAGCCGACGCGGTCGAGCGTGTAGAGCGTGCGGTTCGCGTCGAGGTCGCCTGCCATCGACAGGGTCGTGCCCTGAAGGTTGCGGGCGTTTTCGATGACGTAGGCCTCGGCGATCGACAGTGACGAGCTGATGATCACCTTGGTTCGGATCTCGAACCACCGATCGAGACCTATGTCGAGTGTGACTGAGGCGACGACGGCGACCACCAGGGCGGGGATCGCCGCCACCAGCGAGAACATGGCAACGATGCGCACATGCAGCCTCGAAGCAGCCTTGCCGCGGCGCCGCGCCATGAAGATGCGATGAATTTCGCGAGAGATCAGCGCAACCAGCGCCAGCACGAAGGCAGCGTTGACGGCGATGAGGGTAAGTGTGGTCGTCTCGTCGGGTGTGATTGGCGTCAGGCCGGCCAGCACCACAAAGGATATGCCGGCGGTGATAAGCGCACCGACGATGGTGATGATACCAGGCAGCGCAAGCAGACGCCTGCCGTCCGCCGCTGTAGCGGTCGGCGTCATCGGCATCTCAATCGATGGCGTCTGCACCGTCATCCGGAAACCTGTCCTCACGCGTGACATCTATGCAACGCATTGTGGCGAATGTGCAACAAGCGCAAGCGTGAGGTCGCGATTTCCAGCGACTAAATGGCTATTTCGAGGCGCGGTAGACGTTCACACCGAGTTCGCGGATCTTCTTTCTCAGGGTGTTGCGGTTCAATCCAAGCAATTCCGCTGCCTTGATCTGATTCCCGCGCGTCGCGGTCATCGCCGCCAGAACCAGCGGATACTCGACCTCCGCAAGGACGCGGTCATATAGGCCAGGTGGCGGCAACTCCCCACCAAAGCTCGCGAAATAGCGCTGCAGATAGTGCTCGACCGCGTGCGAGATCGTGATGTCGTCCGGCAGCATCGTGCCAGTCGCGGCACTCTCGGTCCTCGGCTCGATCGTCTGCAGTTCCTGCTCGATGATCTCCGCGGTGATCTCGTCCTGCGGGTAAAGCGCTGCCAGGCGGCGGACGAGATTTTCGAGCTCGCGAACGTTACCGGGCCACGAATAGCGCTTCATCAGCTCGATGCCGGCTGGCGCGATTCGCTTCGCCGGCAGGCCTTCGCTTTCCACTTGCTTGAAGAAATGGCGGACGAGGTCTGGCACGTCCTCGGTGCGCTCGCGCAGCGGCGGCAGGCGCAGCGGGACGACGTTAAGGCGATAGAAAAGGTCCTCGCGGAACAGACCCTGATTGATCAGGGTACGCAGGTCCTTGTTGGTCGCGGCAACGATGCGCACGTCGGTGCGAATCGGCGTGCGGCCGCCAACCGTCGTGTATTCACCTTGCTGCAGCACGCGCAGCAGGCGCGTCTGCGCTTCCATCGGCATGTCGCCGATCTCATCGAGGAACAGCGTGCCGCCCTCTGCCTGCTCGAATCGGCCGGCCGACCTGCTCTGCGCGCCGGTGAAGGCGCCCTTCTCATGGCCGAAGAGTTCCGACTCGATGAGGTCGCGCGGGATCGCCGCCATGTTGATTGCCACGAACGGCCCGTTGCGGCGGCGGCCATATTCATGCAGGGCGCGCGCGACCAGCTCCTTGCCGGTGCCCGACTCGCCGGTGATCATGACCGTCAGGTCGGTCTGCATCATGCGGGCGAGCATGCGGTAGATGTCCTGCATCGCGCTCGACCTGCCGATCAGCGGCATCGATTCCAGCGCTTCGTCCGCGTTCTTGTCGACCTTGTTGCGGCGCGGCTCGGAGAGCGCGCGCTGGACGATGTTGAGAAGCTCGGTCAGATCGAACGGCTTTGGCAGGTACTCATAGGCACCGGCTTCCGATGCACGGATTGCGGTCATGAACGTGTTCTGCGCGCTCATGACGATTACCGGCAGTTCCGGACGTGCCTTCTTGATGCGCGGCAGCATGTCGAAGGCGTTCTCGTCCGGCATGACGACGTCGGTAATGACGATGTCGCCATCTCCCGCGCCTACCCAGCGCCACAAGGTCGATGCATTTGATGTGACGCGCACCTCATGGCCGACACGTGAGAGTGCCTGGCTCAATACGGTGCGGATCGCAGCATCATCGTCTGCAACAAGGATTTGCCCGCGCACGCTCATTCTGCAGTCCCTTCACCCGTCTTTTCTTCTGGCTCCCTCGGCTCCCTCCAAGCCGGCATAAGGATGCGAAATGTCGTTCCCCTCGGCGACGAGTCGCATTCAATGACACCGCCGTGCTCGCCGACGATCTTCGCCACCAGCGCGAGCCCAAGGCCGGAGCCATTCGGCTTAGTGGTGATGAAGGGATCGAACAGGATCGGCAGCAGGTCCTCGGGCACCCCTCGCCCGTTGTCGTGGACGCAAAATTCGAGCGGCAGCGACACCCTGTCGGCCGTTCCCGGCACCGAAAGCCGAATGCCTGGCCGGAAGGCCGTCGAGAGTGTGATCTCGCCGTTTGGCTCGTTGCCAATCGCTTCCGCCGCGTTCTTCACCAGGTTCAGGAACACCTGGATCAGCTGGTCGCGATTGCCGTAGACGGGCGGCAGCGACGGGTCATAGTCCTCGATGATGCGGATGCGGCTGGCAAAGCCATTCAGCGCCAGCGCCTTCACGTGGTCGAGTACGACGTGGATGTTGACCGGGAAGCGCTCGATCGGACGCTCGTCCGAGAAGACTTCCATGCGGTCGACCAGCGACACGATACGGTCGGTCTCGTCCTGAATCAGACGCGCCAGCGGGCGGTCCTCGTCGCCGACGACGCTTTCAAGCAGTTGTGCCGCGCCGCGAATGCCGGAAAGCGGGTTCTTGATCTCGTGTGCCAGCATGGCGGCGAGGCCGGTTACCGAGCGGGCGGCGCCGCGATGCGTCATCTGGCGGTCGATCTTGTCCGCCATCGAGCGTTCCTGGAACATGACGACGACATGCCCCTCGAGCTCCGGAACGGGAGCGACATAGAGGTCGACGACGCGGTCTGATCCAAGACGCGGAGATGAGATGTCGACGCGGTATTCGTTTACTGGTGCACGGCGCTGGCGGACCTGATCTACCAGTGCCAGCAGCGGGCTGCCGAACGGCACGTAGCGCTCCAGCCCATCGCGAGCCAGCAGCGTTGCGCTCGCACGGAAAAAGTCCTCGGCGTCGGCATTGGCAAACACGATGAACCCCTTCGGATCCACCATGATGACCGGCCTGCGGATCGTGTTGAGGACGATCGCGGCGGCATCGCCGCTCATGTCTGGTCGCTTGTTCACGCTGCACTCCTGAGCGGCTCGTCCGCAAACGCCTGTCTGAGGCCATCGATGACGATCGCTGGTTCCGTCGATGTCATGATCTGCTGCCGAAGTTCCGGCGACACGCCGGATGCATGCCGTTCGAGGTACCAGCCAAGATGCTTTCGGGCATGGCGCAGGCCCTGCCCCTCACCGTAAAACATCAGCATGTCGGCGTAATGATCGGAAATATAATCAAAAAGCTGACGCGGCGTGCGGGGTACGGAGACGTTCTGCTCGTCATACGCTGCCGAGGCAACCTCGCCTGCGAGCCATGGCCGGCCGTAATGCTCTCTGCCGATCATCACCGCGTCGGCGCCGGAGCGTTCGAGCATGTCGAGAGCGTCGTCGTGACTGGAAATATCGCCATTGGCGACGACCGGTACGCTGACGTTCTCCTTGATCCGGCGGATGGCGTCACGGTCGGCCCTGCCCTTGTAGAACTGGCAGCGGGTGCGGCCGTGAACGGTAATCATGGCGACGCCGGCGCTTTCGGCCCGCGCAGCGATCGCCGGCGCATTAATTGAATCTTCGTCCCAGCCGAGGCGCATCTTCACCGTTACCGGCACATCGACTGCCTTCACCACGGCTTCGATCAGTGTCAGGGCATGATCAGGCTCGCGCATCAGCGCCGAGCCACAATAGCCGCCCGTCACCTTCTTGGCGGGACAGCCCATGTTGATATCGATGATGTCCGCACCCTCGGCTGCTGCTATACGGGCGCCCTCCGCCATCCACTCGGCATCGCGGCCCGCAAGCTGCACCATGTGAATGGGGACGTCCGGACGCCTGATTCGCAGCTCGGAGTTCCGGCGGCCCTTAGCGAGCTCCGCACTGGCTACCATTTCGGACACGACAAGGCCGGCCCCGTGCGCGATCGCCCGGCGGCGAAAAGGCTCATCCGTCACCCCGGACATTGGGGCGAGTATGACCCTGTTGGGAATTTCCAGCCCGCCGATCGTCAATGGTTCAGCCAGAAGGCTTCTACCGCTCATGCACAAAAACCATGCAGTAAGAGTTGATGCACATTCCATAGACATGAACGCGTTACGCTGCAATCCGGAAATTGAAGCTGCAATGATTTTCTGAAGGCTGGTCATTCACCGCCGCTGCAACTATGGGATCGATGGTCCACGGAAGGAATGCAGATCACTATGAACAACCGCAGGATCGGCGCAGTACTCGTGGCCGCAGGGCGCGGCGAACGAGCGGGGCAATCAGTCGAAGGACCCAAGCAATACCGCAAGGTTGGCGGCGAACCGGTCATTCGCCGGACGCTGCGCGCCTTCAGGGAACATCCGCTGATCTCGGAAATTTCTGTCGCGATTCACGCGGAGGATTTCGAGCTGTTCCGGCAAGCGGTTGGCGATCTGGCTGAGGGTGTCACCGTGGTGCCCGGCGGGCCTACCCGGCAAGCCTCGACGCGGTTGGCGCTCCTCGCCTTGCAGGACAAGAACCTGGACGGTGTGCTCATTCATGATGCAGTACGCCCGTTCGTGGACGCCGCACTGATCGATCGCGTCTGCGCTGATCTTTCGGTCGGGGCCCTGCCCGCTGTTCCGGTATCCGACACTATCAAAAAGGCCGACAAGGACGGGATCGTCGTCACGACCGTTCCCCGCGCCGACCTTTATGCCGCCCAGACGCCGCAGGGATTTCCCTTCGGAAAGATTCTTGAAGCGCATGAGGAGGCCTTCCGGCAGGGCCGCGAAGATTTTACGGACGATGCGGCGATCGCCGAATGGGCCGGCATTCCGGTTCGGATCGTCGAAGGCTCCCCCGACAATGTTAAGTTGACCTGGGCAAAGGACATCGAAATGGCGAATGCGCGGCTCTCCCAATCCTTTCCGGACGTGCGGACCGGCAATGGCTACGACGTCCACTCGTTCGGCGAGGGAGATCATGTCACGCTGTGCGGCGTCGCTATCCCCTACCACAGGGCGCTCTCGGGCCATTCGGATGCGGACGTCGGCCTGCACGCCCTCACCGACGCGCTGCTCGCCACCTGCGGTGCCGGTGATATCGGCACCCACTTCCCCCCGTCGGACATGCGGTGGAAGGGTGCCGCATCACGCATCTTCGTCGAGGAGGCGGTACGGATCGTGCGCGAGCGCGGAGGGCGCATCTCCAATGCCGACATCACGCTGATCGCCGAAGCCCCGAAGGTCGGACCGCATCGCGAAGCGATGACGGCTGCCCTTTGCGACATGCTGAAAATTTCACCGGATCGGGTGTCGATCAAGGCAACCACCAACGAGCGAATGGGGTTTGTAGGCCGCGAAGAAGGAATCGCAGCCATCGCGACCGCCACGGTCGTCTATCCAGGGGAACTGCCCGAATGACCGAGATCGTTGAACGCACCCGCCTCCTGCTCGAAATCTGCAAGAAGCGCGGCATTCTCGTTGCCACTGCCGAATCCTGCACCGGTGGGATGATCGTGTCGCTGATGACCGACCTGCCGGGCTCGTCCTCTATGGTCGACCGCGGCTTCGTCACCTACTCAAACGAAGCCAAGATGGACATGCTGGGCGTCTCGTCGGCCACGCTGGAGAAGTATGGCGCGGTGTCGGAACAGACCGCGCTGGAAATGGCTGCGGGGGCGCTTGAGCGCTCGCGCGCGGGCCTGACGCTTTCGGTGACAGGAATTGCCGGTCCGGATGGTGGCAGCGCGGAGAAGCCAGTCGGGCTTGTGTGGTTCGGCGTGGCGCTGAAGGGACAGGCTCCAAGGGCGGAGCATCGTATTTTTGAGAACCGCGGCCGCGACTATGTCCGGCATCAGGCGGCATATCACGCAATCGAGCTGGCGCTCGACGCGCTAAAGGAAGATGGGACCGCTTAGGAGCGGCCCCAGCTCATTTTAGTCGAGATCGACGTCGAGGATCGCCATCGAGAAATTGTAGGAGAGATCGCCGTCGTCATCGTCCTTGAACACGATCCCGAGAAACTCTTCGCCGATGTAAACCTCGCAAGAATCGTTCTTGCGCGGGCGTGCCTTCACCTGAAGCTGCGGGTTCTGGAACGTGCGCTTGAAATAGGCATCAAGCTTCTTGATCTCTTCGGGCTTCAAAACCTGTACTCCGATGACTTTGGCTTAGGCGGCGCTTCTGGCACGCTGAGCACAAGCATGTAAAGCCCGAGGGGCCTCTTTCAAGACAGGGTTGGGGATACGCCGCGTCAGCTTCTCGTGATGAGCTGGTCCATCGCCCGGGCCGGCTCGTCGCACCCCGTTTCGCCGACGATGCGGGCGGGAACGCCGGCTACCGTCTTGTTGTTCGGGATCGAGTTCAGCAGCACGGAACCGGCCGCAATCTTCGAGCAATGGCCCACTTCGATGTTGCCGAGAATCTTCGCTCCGGCTCCGATCAGCACGCCGTGGCGGATCTTCGGATGCCGGTCGCCAGCAGTCTTGCCGGTGCCGCCGAGCGTCACGCCGTGAAGGATCGACACATCATCCTCGATGACTGCCGTCTCGCCCACAACGATGCCGGTGGCATGGTCGATGAAGATGCCCTTGCCCATCCTGGCGGCTGGGTGGATGTCGGTCTGGAACACCGCCGAGGAGCGGCTCTGCAGGTAGAGCGCGAAATCCTTGCGGCCGCGGCTCCAGAGCCAGTGGGCGAGGCGATGCGTCTGGATCGCGTGGAAGCCCTTGAAGTACAGAACCGGCATCAGGAACCGGTCGCATGCGGGATCGCGGTCGTAATAGGCTTGGATGTCCACCCGCACGATGGAACCCCATTCGGGGTTCTCGGCGAACATCGCCTCATAGGTCTGGCGGATGAGGTCGGCCGGAAAATCGGAATGGTCGAGCCGTTCAGACACGCGATGAATGACCGCGGATTCGAGGCTGGTCTGGTTGAGGATTGTCGAGTAGAGAAAAGCCGCAAGTAACGGATCGCGGTCAACGGCTTCGCTCGCTTCGGCGCGTACCGCATCCCAGATCGGATCCATCGGCTTCACAGTCTCGGACCGGATTGCTCGGGTGCTGCTCATCGTGGCTTTCCTCGTCGATCGCCCTATTGCGGACGCAGGGCCAACCATAAACCCAACAGGGTGTCAACTAAACCTAATTCTTCTGAACGTCCGTTCAATGGAAACTGACATGCGCGTGATGGTGATATCGTGAAATCCGGGTTCTTGAATGTGGCGCGTGACAGCGCCGTCGTCACCATCACGATTAACCGGCCGGATCGCAAGAATGCGATGAACCAGGCGATGTGGCGGGAGATGGCGGATCTCTATACCCACCTCGTCCGCGAGGAGGATGCTCGGGTGGTCGTATTGACCGGCAGCGGCAAGGATTTTTGCGCTGGCGCCGACATCAGCGAGTTCGACACGGTGCGCAAGGATGCGGCGAGCGCGCGGGCCTATGAGGCGGAAAATTCCCGCACCTTTGCCGCCATTCGCAATTGTCCTCTGCCGACAATCGCCGCCATTCGCGGCATCTGCTTCGGCGGCGGTTTTGGTCTTGCGGCGTCCTGCGACATTCGTATTGCCGACGGCTCCGCCCTCTTCAGCGTCCCGGCCGCGCGCCTTGGGCTCGCCTACCCGGCAGACGCAATGGCCGACATCGTCAACGCCGTCGGGCCGCAGCTGGCAAAATACCTTGTCTACTCAGCTGCCCGATTCGACGCACAGAAGGCGCTGTCAGCGGGGTTCCTGATGGAACTGGTACCAGAGGATCTCGATGCGCATGTGCAGCATCTCGCGGCCGAGATTGCGGCGAACGCACCGCTCACCATCCGCGCTACCAAGGCGTCGATCCGCGCCTGCCTGACGGGCAAAGAAGACGAGCTGGCGCAGGCGGTGGCGCTCGGTGACGCGACATTCGAGAGCGAAGACTATGCAGAAGGCCGCGCTGCGTTCCGCGAGAAGCGGCGGCCGGTATTTCGCGGCCGCTAAGCGGAGTGGAGTCCGCTCAGGCGGCCTCGTCCTCGCGCAGAAAATCGAGAACTGCGTTGCAGAACACGTCGTTCTTGTCGCCGGCGATCATGTGTCCTGCCCCGCTAATGTCGACATAGGTCGCAGCGGGTGCCAGCGAGACGAATTCGCGGGCATGTTCTTCCTGGACGAGCTCGGACTGCATTCCGCGCACGAGAAGCGTCGGGACGCGCAGCTCGGGCAGGCGCGCGGTCAGTTCTTCCATTGTCGCCGCAGCACCGGCATTGATGTTCGAAGGGCTGGTGATGAAGGCTGGGTCCCAGTGCCAGCGATAGCGGCCGTCCTCGCACAGACGCAGGTTCTTGCGCAGACCCTCGAGCGAGCGCGGGCGCTTGCGATGCGGCATGTAGGCTGAAATCGCGTCCGCCGCTTCTTCGAGCGAGGCGAAGCCCTCGTCGAGACGTGCGCCCATGAAACCCTGCACTTTGCTCACGCCCTGCGGGTCCATGCGTGGCGTCACGTCCACCAGGATCAGCGAATGGATCAGCGGCCCTTGGCCGGTCTCCGCCAGAAGGGCGGACAGTCCGCCAAGCGAAGCGCCGACGGCTGATGGACGAGCATGAAATTTGTCGATGACCTGCTGGAAGATGGCGGCTGCGTCTGCGCCGTACGCTCTGAAGGTATAGTTACCGCTCGCCGCCCATTCGCTATCGCCGTGGCCACGGAGATCGACCGTAATCGCCCGCATGCCGGCTTCGGCGATGCGGCGCGCAGTGGCGTCCCAGGCGCGACGCGTCTGGCCGCCACCATGCAGGAGCACGACCGGATGGCCGCGTCCATCCCAGAGGTCCGCCTGCAGGCGGTTGCCTTCAGCGCCAGCAAATTCGAGCGAAACCGGCTTCATGTGATCGTATGTTCCTTGAGGAATTCGATCACCCGCGCCTTGAAGGTGCGGTCGCCGACTGCAAGCATGTGGTCCCTGCCCTCGATGTCGAATGCTTCACCGTTCGGCAGCAGTGCCGCGAGACGTTGGGCGGAACCGGCAATGTCGTCCTTGGTCCCGACGCCAACCAGCACCGGTGCGGTGATGGTCGTCATCTGCGCTTCCGAAACCAGTTCGCGCGAGGTAGCGATGCAGGCCGCAAGCGCCTGACGGTCGCTGCGGGTCTGATCGGCAAAGGTGCGGAACATTTTTCCGCGCGGATGGGAGATCGCCTCCGGATCGGGCGCAACCAGCGCATCAGCAATTGGATCCCAGTCGCCGACACCGTCGACCATACCGTAGCCGAGGCCACCAAGGATCAACGTCGCGATTTTTTCGGGATGCTCCAGCGCAAGGAATGCCGAAATGCGCGCGCCCATCGAGTAGCCGAAGACGTGAGCTTTCTCGATGCCGAGATGATCGAGGAGCGCGGCCGCGTCGGTCGCCATCTCGCTCGGCGTGTAGGCGGCGGGGTTGTAGCTCTTGGTCGAGCGGCCATGACCGCGGTTGTCGAGCGCGATGACGCGATAGCCGGCTTCGGTCAGGGTCTTCACCCAGCCAGGCGAGATCCAGTTGACGAGATAGCTGGACGCGAAGCCATGGATCAGGAGTACCGGTTCGCCTTCACCGCCATTCGCCGGCGACTGGTCAATGAACGCGATCTCGAAACCGTCGTTATGAAACGTCTGCATCAGAAACTGTCAGCCCCGTCTGGACCCGGTCAGAGCCAGACCGCCTAGTCCGCAACCACATCAATTCTCGGATGGCGCAAGCGCACGCCATCGACGATGCCCGCCTTCTGCGCCGTCCCGGCCTTCAGTTCAAGAACAAATCGGGTTGGTGCGTCGGGCGTGATGGATGCGGTGGAGAAGGGTTCGCCCGGAAGGACCGCGATCACCTTGCCGTCCTCCCCAATGAAGACAAGATCAAGTGGCATCGGCGTGTTTTTCATCCAGAAGGCGACCGGACGGGTCTGCTGGAACTCGAACAGCATGCCGTGATCGTCGCGCATCTCGGTGCGGAACATCAGGCCGGCGGCGCGCTCGTGGTCCTCGTCGGCAACCTCGATTGTGAACAACTTCTCGCCGTTGGCGGTCTCGGCAACCAGAGGTGCCGGGTCGGTCTCCAGGATCATCGGGCTGCCGGTCGCGGCAGGCGCCTGTGCGAGCACGGGAACAGGAGCCGCGGTCGCGATGAGGGAAATGGCCAGCAGGGCCGCGGTCCAGGATGGTCGATGCATATCAGGTTCCCCTGCCGACTGATGAATCAGTGAGCGATCGGCAAGGTACCTATGTCGGGGTGAATTTCGGCAGCCATAAGGCCCTTATCACCATGGCCGTAGCGCACGAGCACCACCTGGCCGGGGCGCAGCTCGGTCAAGCCATAGCGCCGCAGCGTCTCCATGTGGATGAAGATGTCCTCCGTGCCCTCGCCGCGCGTGAGGAAGCCAAAGCCCTTGGTGCGGTTGAACCACTTCACCAGCGCGCGCTCGAGCCCGCTTTCCGGTACCACGGTTACATGCGTGCGCTGCATCGGCTGCTCGGCCGGATGGACAGCGCAGGAGTTGTCCATCGATATGACCTTGAATGCCTGGAAGCCGCGTTCGCCCTTGCGGATGAGGCAGACGATGCGGGCGCCTTCAAGGGCAGTCTGGAAGCCATCCTTGCGGAGGCATGTAACGTGCAGGAGAACGTCACCGATGGTTGCGTCATCGGGGACGATGAACCCGTAACCTTTGGCGACGTCGAACCACTTGATGTTACCGGAAACCTCGATGAGATCGACATCGCTGGTTTCGTCCGCAACATCGTTGCTGGTCGCGTATCGCCCCTCAAAAGAGGCCCTATCCCCCATACCGACGTACCTCTCGTTCGATCGGCCTACTGATTCTTAACAGAAGGATAACACTGGGGGTCGTCGCTATAGCAATAGCCGCTGCGTAATTTTCAACACATCGTGGCAGAAGTTCTGGCAGCAACCAGAGCGCGCGTACTATTGGCCGCCCTCGGGACGTTGAAAGCACAAGTTTCGCGAAAGTTTCAGCCTATCGCCGGGCGCGCTTCGCGTCGTCGATCAGCATGTTTGCGATCTGCATGCGCAGGGCCGCGCGCTCACGGAACTCCTCTGGAACGCGGTCCGGATGGTAGCGCTTGGCGAACATGCGACGCGCGCGGTCGAGGTCTTCCGGCTTCTTCGCGGACGCGATGCCGAGCTCACGCGCAATCGACTGCGGGTCGAGGAAGAACAGGTCCTCGAGCGCCGGCTGGAGATGCGGCGGCGTCTCCTCCTTGAGGGGTTCGCGAACCTTGCCAGCGTTGGAACCATATTCCTGCATCGCTCGCTCGGGGAACAGCGAGATGTTTTCCGCCTGTAGTCGCTCGATCTGCTCCAGCATGTCAATGCGGAGAGACGGCGCCGCAATCTTCTCACGTGGCTGCGGTTCCACGGCTTCGGATGCAGCGATCAGGTCATCCAGCAGCGATGCAAAATCGAGCTTCGCGTCGTCGGCCACAGGGGCCTCCCCAGTTTCGCGTTTTGTTTTGACGCTAACGTCAAGTGGTTAAAAAGGTTCTGAATTATGCGCCATACTTACTGATCGTGCAGTTCCTTCAAAGCGTTCTCCCCAGGTATCGTAACCAGATTGTAAAAGGAGAAACGGATGCTTCGTTCCGCACTGGCCTGCCTTGCAGTCATGGGCTGCGCCAACTCCTCTCTGGCAGAGGATGCTTATCTCGATGACCATTCCAATCCAGCTGCGCTGGTGCGCTCGCTCTACAACGCGATCAATCGAGGCGAGTATGCACGCGCGTTCAGCTATTTCGCCGAGCCGCCCGCAGCTGATCTTGAGAGCTATGCAGCAGGCTTCGCCGACACCCGCCATGTGCGGCTGAGGACCGGCGAGGTATTCGAGGAAGGCGCGATGGGCAGCGCCTATTTCGAGCTGCCGGTCGCCATCGAGGCGACGAAGGCCGACGGGACGCGCCAGACTTTTGCCGGCTGTTACTTTCTCAAGCGCGGTGGCGTCATCTCGGAGGAGACTTTTTCGCCGCTCATCATCGAACGCGGCAAGCTGAGGCCAAGCAAGCTGCCGCTGGATCGCGCGGTCCCTGCTGACTGCGATGAGTGGACGTGACCTAGCGGCTCGCTGAAGCCATCCAGTTCAGCGTGTGGCGCCAGTCAACCATCCGGATCGGTGTGCCATGGCTTCCCGTCTCGAAGCGGACGAAGCGTGCGGGATAGTTCGGGTCCTTGGCGAGAATGCTGCGGAAGAAGGCTTCCTGCTTTTCCACCGGGAAGACCTTGTCCGCACCGCCATGCCCGAAATAGACCGGGACGCGGGCCTGGAACGCCGGGCTCCTGAGGAACGAATTGTCCCAATGGGAGCCAAGGAGGAGCAAGCCTCCGAGCTTCGGCACTACCCTCTTGTCGGCCGCCAGCGCCCAGCAGATTCGGCCGCCCATCGAGCCGCACGCCACGAACACCTTTGCGCGCGGTGACGCCCCCGCATAGGTCGAGATGAGATGGCTGACCTGGCTCGCGCCCGCGGTTTCGAAGTTGGAGAAATCGACGGTGAGATAAAGCCCACCATTTCGGGCGGCGAGGTTCTTAATGCGGTTGAAGTTGCCGCCAAAGGTGAAGTCGTTCATCCCCTGCAGGCGGCTTCCACCCTGCCCGTGCACGTAGACGACGATGAATTTCGCACCTTCCCGTTTGCCGACGGCGACATGCGGGATACGGCCTACATCGGTCACGAGATTGAGATCCTGCTGGACCCGTCGTGGCGCGAGGTCGACGTAACGTGAATACACTCGCTTTTCTGGGATCTCGTCGCGCTGGTTGATGTCCCGCTCCGAGCGGTAGTCGACGGAGAGATAGGCGCCGCCGTCGCCGGTCTTCAGCGTCTTTGGATAGGCGAACAGCTCGTCCTTGTAGGGTGCGAGCAGTTCGGCGCTGGCGGGTTGCACCGCGTTCGGCGCAAGCAGGAAGGCGAGCAGCATGAGGATTGTGCTCGCCGCCGCTCTCATCCTTCGAGTACGCCCCCGGCGAGCGCCATCGCTTCCGGCGTATCGACATCGAGGCTCGCGGCCTCGCCTATCTCGACCTCGATCACCGGCAAGTCGCTGCCTTCGACGAGGTGACGGGCGCCGGTGTCACCTTCGAGCTTCGCCACAGCCGGGAACAGCGCTCGCGGCAGGATGACCGGATTGCCGCGCTTGCCGGCGTGCGTTGCCCGGACGATCGACCGTCCGCCCGCGTTCACGAACGTATCGACGAGCCGGTCGAGGTCTGTTGTCGAAACGCGCGGCATGTCGGCAAGGACGATCATCGCGCCGGCAATGTCAGGCGGCAGGGCGGCGATGCCCGCCTTGAGCGACGAGGCAAGGCCGCAGGCGTAGTGCTCGTTGACGACGACGCGGACCGGTACGTCTCCGAGCGCAGCTGTTACGCGGTCCGCCTGATGCCCCGCAACCAGCACTGAGGTGCGAACCTTCGCCGCCGCAACGCAGTCCGCGATATGGCGGACGAGGGGAACGCCGTGGAACAGCGCAAGCAGCTTGTTGGGACCGCCCATGCGCTCGCCCTTGCCGGCTGCGAGGATTACGGCTGCAACAGACAGGCTGCGCGCAGGCTTCGGCTCGCGCGGCTGCGGTCGCGATTCGATCTCCATCAGGAGGCCCCCTACCCCCATGCCGGAAATCTCGCGGTCCCCAACCGGGAGTCCCGCCATCAGGCGGTCAAGCACCCAGTCGAAACCGTTCAGTTTCGGGCTGCGGGCGCATCCCGGCGCGCCAATCACTGGCCTGCCCGCGATTTCGCCAAGGACGAGCAGATTGCCGGGATCGACCGGCATTCCCACGCGCTCGACGCGCCCTTCCAGGCGGATCGCCGCAGGAATGACGTCGTCGGCATCCGCCACCGCGGAGGCGCCAAAGATCAGCACCATGTCATGGCGGGCGGCCAGCGCCTTCGCCGCCTCCGCCACAGTAGCTGTCTCGTGGGAGACCCGGATTTCCTCCGCGAGGATGCTGCCCGAGCGCGCCAGGCGGTCGGCCGTGCGCTCGGCAGTTTTATCGAGGACGCTCTTCTTGATCGACGGCAGCACCGTCTGCACCAGCCCGACGCGCCTGGGCTGGAACGGGTTCAGCTTTATCGGGGCGTCACTACCTGCCAGATTTACGGCAGCGCGGACGAGAGGCTCGGCAACGGCGAAGGGGATGATCTTGACCGTGGCGACCATCTGCCCCGCTTCGACCGTCGCAAAGTTCGGAAGGGTTGCCAGCGTGATCGCCGGATCGATCCGGTTCAGTGCGTCGACGACGCCGCGATTCACCGTAAACACGCCGCTGACCACGGCATGCAGATTCACGCGTCCTGTCGAGGCCGGGCGCGCCTCGATGCCCTGGCTGACAAGTGCAGTCGCAATCAGCTCGGCGGCCTTGTTCTCGTCGAGGTCGTCTGGCGCCTTGGAGGCCACGACGACTTCGGTCATGCCTGCGGACTGCAGCTGCCGAACATCATCGTCCGAGAGGATGCGGCCCTTGCGCCAGGTCTGCGCCCCGACTGTGATCGAGTGCGCGAGGATCGCGCCTTCAGCCTCGCTGACGGGGACGGCTCCGAACTTCATTCGGCGAGCTCCATCTGCACGGGAGCGAGGCCACGCGTGCGCAGCGCCTTGATGATGTCGCCTAAGATGGCGACAGCGATCTCCGCTGGCGACGCTGCCGCAATGTCCAGACCGATCGGCGCATGGATGCGGCTAATCTGCTCGTCGTTGAGGCCAGCCTCACGCAAGCGTTCCACCCTCTTGGCGTGCGTCTTGCGGCTGCCGAGCGCGCCTACGTAGAAGCAGCCGGTTTCGAGCGCGGCCTGCAGCGGCAGGTCATCGACCTTCGGATCGTGCGTAACCGCCGCCACGGCGGCAAAGGTGTCGAGCGGCCGGCGTTTCAGGAAGTCCTCGGGCCACTCCGGATAAAGCGGGACATTCGGGAAGCGCTCTTCGGTCGCAAACGCCGTGCGCGGGTCAACGATCTCGACGTGGAAACCGGCGATCTTAGCCATCGGTGCAAGCGCCTGACTGATGTGGACCGCGCCAATCACGACGATGCGCGGCGGTGGCAGATGCGCGTTGAGGAACCACGATTGTCCGTTGACGTCGATGGTGCCGGATTTCCCGGTCCGGAAAGCCGCTTCTACGGCATCTCGAAACTCGCTGGCGATTGGCTCGCCCTCGCGGAAGAGCTGACTGCTGCCGTCAGAAAGACTGGTGAGCACGATGACGGCTCGCCGTGCACGGCGCTCCGCATTGATTGCCTTGAGAATGGATGCGTCCACGTCAGTTCAACCGCTCGACAAAAACTCGGATACGACCGCCGCAGGACAGGCCCACCCGCCAGGCGGTTTCGTCGGCAACGCCGAATTCGAGCATGCGTGGCTGGCCACTGTCGATGACGTCGAGGGCCTCGGTGACCACCGCGCCTTCGACACAGCCGCCTGAGACGGAGCCCAGGAAATTGCCTTCGGCGTCGATGACGAGCTGGCTGCCAACGGGCCGTGGTGCAGAGCCCCAGGTCTCGATCACAGTGGCGAGTGCGACAGAACGGCCTTCGTCCAGCCACTCCTCGGCAGCGTCCAACGGGTCCCGTGTCTCATCTTTCGCGGTATGCATGATGTTCCTCCCAGAACACTATGATCCGGCTCAGGCCCCCGTGCCAACCCCCATCCAGCGCCGCGGATGGATCGAACGCGATTTCGCCGCGGACAGCGATGCCACCAGGTCGCCGAGCGACTTCAGCGAGTGGACCGGGCGGAACTCGTCGACATGCGGCAGCATGGCCCGAACGCCTTTTGCACGCGGCTCAAAACCGTCGAAACGCAGCAGCGGGTTGAGCCAAATGAGGCGCCGGCACGACTTCGACAGCCGCTCGATCTCGGCGGACAGCAGCTCGGTGTCGTCGCGCTCGAGTCCGTCGGTGATGAGCAGCACGACTGCCCCCTGCCCCAAGACGCGCCGCGACCAGCGCAGGTTGAACTCGCGCAGCGTCTCGCCGATCAGGGTGCCGCCTGACCAGTCCTTCACGGCCGCCGCGCAGTCGGTCAGCGCATCGTCCGGATCGCGATGGCGCATCTGGCGCGTCAGGTTGGTGAGCCGCGTACCGAAGACGAAGGTATGGACGTGGCCGCGCTGGGCCTGCAGCGCGTGCAGGAAATGCAGGAATGTGCGGGTGTACTGGCTCATTGAGCCGGAAATGTCCGCAAGGACCACGAGGGGCGGATGCACCTTCCGCACCGATCTGAACTTCGGGAGGATCAGCTGGCCGCCGGTTCGCATCGACGCGCGCATAGTAGCGCGCGGGTCGGTGCGGTTGCCGCGCGGATCAGCCCGCCATCGCCGCGTGCTGACAAAATCCTCGGGAAGCTGCAGTCTGGCGATTGCCTGCCGCGCCTCCGCAAGCTCGGCGGCGCTCATCTGCGCAAAATCCTTTTCGCGCAGCACCTCGTTGGTCGAGGTGGTGAAGCGGGCATCGACCTCGATCTCCGGGACTTCCTGAGCCGCCTGCTTCTGGCGATGGCTCTCGAACATGGCGTCACCCACCCGCGTCTCGGCAGCGCGGTTCTTGCGCGTCTCCTGACGCGGCGGCGCGACCGGCGAGAACATTGCGATCATCTTCTCGATCAGTTCGCGCGACTTCCAGAAGAGCTTGAAGGCCTCGTCGAAGGTAGCGTGGTCCTCGCGCCGCTTCACGAGCACGGCGTGCAGCGTCCAGTAAAAGTCGTCGCGTGAGCCGATGCCAGCGGCGAGCACAGCGTCGAGCGCATCCTTGACCGAGGCAGGACCGACCCGCATGCTAGCCTTGCGAAGCGCGCGGGCAAAATAGACGATGTTGTCCGCGAGACGGCCGTGGGGATCCGCGCTCGCTGGAAGGGTTTCCTGCATGTCACTCGGCTGCAGCAAGCTCGGCCTTCACCTCGTCCAGAATCCGGCGCCCCTCGCCCTGGCTGATGCGGGCGATGTCGTCCTGGTACTTCAGCAGCACGCCGATCGTGTCTGAGACCGTCTCCGGATCGAGTGCCACCTTGTCGAGTTCGGTAAGCGCGCCGGCCCAGTCAATCGTTTCGGCGACGCCCGGCACCTTAAACAGGTCGATCTGGCGCAGCTTCTGGATGAAGCGCACGACCTCCGCGGAGAGCCGCGCATTGGCCTGCGGGACCTTGCGCTCGACGATCTGCAGCTCGCGCTCCGCATCCGGATAATCGACCCAGTGGTAGAGGCAACGGCGCTTGAGCGCGTCATGAATTTCGCGCGTGCGGTTGGTGGTTATGATGACCAGCGGCGGCTCTTCCGCCTTTATCGTCCCGAGTTCCGGGACCGTTACCTGCCAGTCGGACAGTATTTCGAGCAGGAACGCCTCAAAGGCCTCATCGGTTCGGTCGAGCTCGTCGATGAGAAGAACCGGTGCTTCTCCCGGCTTGCCGTTGAGAGCTTCCAGGATCGGCCGCCGGATCAGGTATTTTTCCGAGAAGACGTTGCGCTCCATGGCGGCGCGGTCAGTCTCGCCCGTCGCCTCGTCCATGCGGATCTCGATCATCTGCGCGGCGTAGTTCCACTCGTAGACCGCGGTCGAGACGTCGAGGCCTTCGTAACACTGCAGGCGGATCAGCCGGCGGTTGAGGGAGCTAGCGAGGACCTTCGCGATCTCGGTCTTTCCGACGCCGGCCTCGCCCTCGAGGAACAGCGGCCGCTGCATGCGCAGGCTGAGAAACAGCACGGTCGCAAGGGCACGATCGGCGACATAGTCGGCACCCGCCAGCAGCGCCATCGTTTCGTCAATTGAAGTCGGAAGCGACTGCGACTGGGAGCTGACCATCAAACCTTGATCCTTACAGCTTCTTGTATTCCCGATGATGGTAGATGAGCGGCTCGAGGCTATCGCCTATTCTGATGCCTGTCACCTTTCCGAACAGGATGCGATGGGTAGCAAAATCCTTGGTCTCGACAACGTGACAGTCAAAGCTCGCTTCTGTGCCAAGCAGAACCGGTGCTCCGGTCGAGATCGTTTCCCACTCGCCGAGCTTGAAGCGCTCTTCCTGTGGCAGACGGGTGAGGCCGGAGAAGGCATCGGCAATAGGCTGCTGGGCTGCGGAAAGGGTGTTCAGCGCAAAGACGCCATTGTTCGCGAAAAGGTCGTTGTCCGGCTTGGTGCGATTGAGGCAGACGAGGACAGTTGGGGGATCGTCGGACACTGAGCAGGCGGCAATTGCGGTGGTGCCGCGTCTTCCGAAGGGGCCGTCGGTCGTCACCACATGTACGGCCCCAGCAAAGCGGCTCATGGCCTCACGGTAAAGGCGCGGTTCAACAGCATTCTTCAAAAGCACGAGCGCGATCCGGATTGTTAGCTTTCGTCACGATATAGTGGCTGGTGCGATTGCCACCAAGCACGGATCGTCTAATCGGTTGCGAAGAATAGTGCCAGCCTTTACCACATCGCTCCAGGGGTGGAGTCCGCATCACGTGTCGCGTCCAGTCAGTCTTATCGCAGCGGCAGCTGCGCTGGTTTTCTCAGGTCAGGCAGCTCTTGCTGCCGATGCACCCATCGGCCTCATGGCGCCGCTGAGCGGCAACTTCGAAATTCTTGGCAAGCAGATGCAAGAGGGTGCGGCTGCGGCGGCGCAGGCCAAAGGCGTCGAACTCGCCATTGCCGATGACCGCTGCGATGCCGAGGGCGGCGCTTCTGCTGCGCGCGAACTGATTGCCAGGGATGTCGCTTTGGTCGTTGGTGGCCTTTGCTCCGAGGCGATGGATGCCGCACTTCCACTTCTCACCGAGGCAAGCATCCCCGTCATCAGCACCGGCGTGCGCGCTGACCGCTTCACAGACCTGCGCGAACGCGAAGGCTGGCTTTTCTGGCGCGTCGCACCGCGCGACGATGCGGAACGCTCTGCCGCAGCCGACATCCTAGTCCCACTCTGGCGCAATGACCTTTTTGCCATCGTCGACGACGGCACGATCTATGGCCGCGAGCTCGCCGAGACGTTGCGTCTTGCCGCCGAAGTCGCCGGCCTCAAGCCCGCCTTCGTCGATACCTTCCGGCCGCAATCGGAGAACCAGTTCGCGCTGATCGGAAGGCTGACGCGCGCTGGCGCCACAAACGTGTTCGTCGGCGGCGACCGCGACGACATTGGCATCATCGCCCGCGATGCGGCCGAAGCGAAGGCTGAGCTCACAATCGCCGGTGGCGAAATGCTCCGTGCTCCTTCAGGCATTCCGCTTCGGGCTGGCGTGCTGATGGTGGGCATGCCAGAAGGTTCCCCCGAGTTAGAAGGCTATGCATTTCCCGCCCATGCGGCCGTCGAAATCGCCGCCGCGGCGCTGACGCAAGCTGGCGACGACATGGCATCCATCCAGGAGCTTCTGTCCAGGAGCGAGTTCCAGACTGTGATGGGGCCCGTGAAGTTCGACGCGAAGGGAGACCTCAGCCGCAATCCCTACCGGCTGCACCGTTTCGACGGCGAAAAGTTCGTTATTGTCGAGGACCAGCGGTGACCCTTCGTCCCGGACCGCGCAATCTCATCACGGACGTGGCCGGCCTCCGCGTCGGCAACGCACAGGATCACCGGCTCAAGAGCGGCGTAACCGCGATCATCCCGGACAAGCCATCCGTGGCGGCGGTGCAGGTGCTTGGCGGCGCCCCCGGAACCCGCGAAACGGATGCGATGGAACCGCACAATTCCGTGCAGGAGTTCCATGGGCTGGTACTGTCGGGTGGCTCGGCATTTGGCCTCGATGCCGCATCTGGCGTGCAAGCAGCCCTTCGCGAGCAAGGCATCGGCTTCGACGTGTCAGGTCATCGCGTGCCGGTCGTGCCTGCGGCGATTCTGTTCGACCTCGCCAACGGCGGTGACAAGGACTGGGGCCGGTTTCCGCCCTATCGGGAGCTCGGCTACGAAGCGGCGAACGCCGCTAGCGTTGAGTTTGAACTGGGCACGGTCGGTGCAGGCACCGGCGCGTTGACCGCCGGCCTTAAGGGCGGCCTCGGTTCCGCGTCGACGGTGCTGCCGAATGGGATAACGGTTGGCGCACTCGTTGCCGCCAACCCTCTCGGGTCGGTCACCATTGGACGAAGCAGGCATTTCTGGGCGGCACCCTTTGAAGTTGGCGACGAGTTCGGCGGTCTTGGCCTGCCCTCGCCGCTGCCGGCCGACACTGCTGAAATCCGCTTCAAGTACCACGCGTTCAATGCGGCAACGACGATCGCGGTGATTGCGACTGATGCGGTGCTGACGAAGGCCGAGGCAAAACGGCTGGCGGTGGCGGCCCATGATGGCTTTTCCCGTGCGATCTGGCCGGCGCACACGCCCGGGGACGGCGATCTTGTGTTCGGCATGGCAACCGGCACGAGCGGGATCGTGCCCGATCATCACGCATCGATGGACCTTGCCGCCGTCGCCGCCTCCACAATGGCGCGTGCGATCGCCCGCGCGGTCTATTTCGCCACTCCGGCTGAGGGCGATGTTTTCCCAAGCTGGAACGCGCAGTTCGGCTAGGACTTGCCCCGCACAGGCTCTGGCGGCATCCTGACGCTATGGAAAGGAGCCGACCATGAAGCTGCATCCCGGCCTGACCTCCCTCGCCCTCTCCTGCCTTTTCGCGATCCCGGCAATCGCCGGCGACGTCGCGGAGCTCAACATTCTTGGCTTCAGCGAGGACGGAAAACTCTTCGCCTTCGAGGAATTCGGGGTACAGGACGGCTCCGGATTTCCTTACGCCAACCGCTATTACATCGACGTCGAGACCGACAAGTTCGTGCCGGGTTCGCCCATCCGCGTGAGGCTTGATGATGAGGGGGCATCCGTCGAGCAGGCGCGTACTCAGGCACACGAGAAAGGTGAGACCATCATCGCCGAAGCTGAGCTTGCCGCGAACCGCGGCACCCTCGTCGGCTTCAATCCGCCGACTGAGCTTTCCGCCGATCCGCACCGGATCACCGTCAATCCTCGTCCTGTCTTCCCGCCAATAGGCGTTCCGCTGGAATTCCGCATCGAGGAAATCAACGTCCCGCAACCGGACCTTTGCCGGGAGCTTGCTGAAGCAAAAGGTTACCGCCTCACCCGCGTCAGCCTGACGCCCGGCCAGGAAACCGCGCTCCTGCATCAGGATACGACGATTCCGACTAGCCGCGGCTGTCCGCTGGGCTATCAGTTTGGCGCAGTGCAGACCTTCTTCCCTGAATCCGGTCCGCCCGTCTACGCAGTCCTGATCGCAGTACGCTCGTTCGGTTTCGAAGGTCCCGACTTCCGGTGGATCGCGGTTCCGGGGCGATTCTAATCCACAAGCGGCAGAGTCGCGTTGAGGATTTGGACCGCGTCTGCTAGGGAGCGCGCATTCTTCCCGGAACAATCAGGACGAGCCTCATGATCCCGCGCTATTCGCGACCCGAAATGGTTTCCATCTGGTCGCAGGAGACGAAATTCCGGATTTGGTTCGAGATCGAGGCGCATGCCTGCGATGCACTGGCCGAACTCGGAGTGATCCCGAAGGAAGCTGCGAAGACGATCTGGGAGCGCGGCGGCAAGGCTGAGTTCAACGTCGCCCGCATCGACGAGATCGAACGCGAGACGAAGCACGACGTCATCGCCTTCCTGACGCACCTTGCCGAATTCGTCGGGCCGGACTCCCGCTTCATCCATCAGGGCATGACCTCGTCGGACGTTCTCGACACCTGCCTTTCGGTGCAGTTGACCCGCGCCTCCGATATCCTGCTCGCCGACCTCGACGCCCTGCTTGCCGCGCTCAAGAAGCGCGCCTTCGAGCACAAGGACACCGTCACCATCGGCCGCAGCCACGGCATCCACGCCGAGCCGACCACCTTCGGCGTCAAGCTGGCCCTCGCCTACGCCGAGTTCGAGCGCTGCCGCGAACGCCTTGTCCACGCACGTGAGGAAATCGCTACCTGCGCGATTTCTGGCGCCGTTGGCACCTTCGCCAACATCGACCCGCGCGTCGAAGAGCATGTCGCGGCCAAGCTCGGCCTGAAGCCGGAGCCGGTGTCGACGCAGGTCATCCCGCGCGACCGCCACGCCATGTTCTTCGCGACGCTTGGCGTCATCGCCTCTTCGGTCGAGCGCCTCGCCACGGAAATCCGCCACCTGCAGCGTACCGAAGTGCTCGAAGCGGAAGAGTATTTCTCGCCGGGCCAGAAGGGCTCGTCGGCAATGCCGCACAAGCGAAACCCGGTCCTGACCGAGAACCTGACCGGCCTCGCCCGTCTCGTTCGCGGCATGGTTACACCGGCGCTGGAGAACGTGGCACTCTGGCACGAGCGCGACATTTCGCACTCGTCGGTCGAGCGTATGATTGGCCCGGATGCCACCGTCACGCTGGACTTCGCGCTTGCGCGTCTCACCGGCGTGATCGAGAAGCTGGTGGTCTACCCGCAGAACATGCTCGCCAACATGAACAAGTTCCGCGGTCTGATCCACTCGCAGCGCGTGCTGCTGGCGCTCACCCAGGCTGGTGTCTCACGCGAGGACGCGTACCGCTTGGTGCAGCGCAATGCTATGAAAGTCTGGGAGCAGGGCAAGGATTTCCTTGAAGAGCTGCTTGCCGATGCCGACGTGCGGGCCGCGCTCTCGGAAGAGACGATCCGCGAGAAATTCGACCTTGGCTACCACACCAAGCACGTCGACACGATCTTCAAGCGGGTGTTCGGAGAGGCGTGATCTTCACGCCTTAGCCGGAACAATGCGAATTTCGGTACCCCAGGGGTCGCTGGCGACGCGCTCGTCAGCGGCCCCTTTTGACTTGAGCTCCACGAAGCTCAAGCCGGTCCGGTCCTTTTCGCGCGGGCCAGCCCCCCGGCTCTGCCATGTATTGGCACCGATGTGGTGGTGATACCCGCCCGAAGACATGAACACCGCCTGCCCGCCATAGTGCAGCATCGTGTCGAAGCCTTGAGCCTGTCGCCACCATTCTTCGGCAGCCATCACATCGCCTACGCGCAGGTGGACGTGTCCAACGACGGTGCCTTCGGGAGCGCCGGTCCAGTCTGAGTCGTTCGTTGACAGTGTGTCGAGCAGCGCCTGAATGTTGAGCGGATCGGTACCCATGTGGACGCTCGGGCCATTGAAGGTCCAGGCTTCCCGCGGGCGGTCGGTGTAGATCTCGATGCCGTTGCCTTCCGGGTCGGTCAGGTAGATCGCCTCGCTGACATCATGGTCGGCGGCGCCATCGACACGGATGCGCTGTTCGATCGCGAAGTTGATCCAGCGCGCAAGGTCGGTGCGGTGGGGCAGCAGAAATGCCGTGTGAAAGAGGCCGGCCGATCGCGGATCATCCTGCTTCAGTGAGGTCGAGCCTTCGATCTCCAGGAGGGGCCGCTCCTCCGTGCCAAGCAGCACCCTCCCGCGCTCGCGACTCAGGACCTTCAGGCCGAGAATGGAGACGTAGTAGTCGGCGAGGCGCTGGGCATTGCGTGCCTTGAGGCCGACGCGGCCAATGCTGACCGGCGTGGTTGCGGCGAAGGGGAGCTGTTCCATGCGAATCTCCGTCGGGCAGGCGAACTTTGTCGGCGAAAAATGGTCAGCATGTGTCCGCGCACAAGCCCGTTCCGAAAGACAGCTTGTTCACCGGAGCAAAGAGGTTGCATCGCCTGCCCCGCCTCGCTACATCGCGCCCCATGAAGGTCAAAGACGCAGACATCCTCATCATTCCCGGCTACACCAATTCCGGTCCGGACCATTGGCAGACACGCTGGGAGAATAAGCTCTCGACCGCCCGTCGTGTCGAGCAAGCCGAATGGTCTAAGCCAGTTCGCGAGGACTGGGTGGCTAATGTTGTCCAAGCGATCGAGGAAGCGGTGAGGCCCGTGGTGCTGGTCGCCCACTCGCTTGGCATTCCGACGGCCATTCATGCCGCTAGGGTGGCAACGAAGCCGGTCGCAGGGGCGTTCTTCGTCGCTCCGCCTGACGTCTCCAACCCGGCGATCCGGCCAAAACACCTGATGACCTTCGGCCCCTACCCGCGCGATCCGCTGCCATTTCCGTCGATGACGGTGGCAAGCCGCAACGACCCCTTCTGTGCCTTCGAGGTTGCCGAGGACATTGCCGGTGCGTGGGGATCGAAATTCATCGATGCGGGCGAATCCGGCCACATCAACGCGGAATCCGGACATGGCCCATGGCCGGAAGGTTCAATGACCTTCGCGGCCTTCCTGTCGAAGCTCTAAGCTCGAAAATTATTCAGGCGATCGTCTTGCGGGCTGCTTCCAGCAGGGAAGCGGCCCCGAGCGACATGTAGCGCTGCTCGTTGCCGAGCGCGAGGAAGCGGTAGCCGAAGGAAACGTAGCGGCCGGTCAGCGCCGGATCGACGATATAGATCGCTGCATGCTTGCCGGCTGCACGGGTACGGCGGCCGATATCGGCAATCGCGTCCATCATGTCATCGAGGCCGGGGTTGACCGTCCCGCCGTTGGTCCAGGCGATCGAGAAATCCGAAGGGCCGACAAAGATGCCGTCGATGCCCGGGACCGCCAGGATGTCATCGAGGATCGCGAGTGCCTCGCGGGTCTCCACCATGGCGAAGGCGAGCGTGTCCTTGTTGGCGGAAGCCAGCCACTCGCCGCCATTGTTGCGGCCGCGGCGCGCCATAGCAAAGCTCGCGCCCCAGGAGCGCTGGCCCACCGGCGGGTACTTCATAGCGGCCGCGAAAGCGCGCGCGTCGTCGATCGAGTTGATCATCGGTGCGATGACCGCGTCGGCGCCGAAATCGAGCGCGCGGCTCGCCATCTCAAAGCGTCCCACCGGCACGCGCACGACCACCGGTTTTCCAGCCGCGATGACCGGCGCAATGCCGCGCAGGACGCTGTCCTCGTGGTGGCCGCCATGCTGCATGTCGAGCGTCACGGCGTCGACTGGCGTCGCCGCGAGCGCATCGATCGTCAAGGCATCGGGAATACCCGACCAGGCCGTGAAAACGGTCTCGTCGGCATTCAGGCGGTCCGCGAGGTTCTTCACGTTATGCGTTCCGGACGGACTCGATGGCCTGGGCCATCAGCTCTTCCATCGTGCGACGGATCTGGTGATCCGACTGCTCGACGCCGGCCGCATCGAAGTCCGCGCGGATCTTGCGGAAGACGTCATCGTCACCAATTTCCTGGAAATCGGCCATGATCACTTCCTTGGCGTACGCCTCGGCCGCCTCGCCGGTCTTGCCCAGCTTCTCTGCCGCCCAGAGCCCGAGGAGCTTGTTGCGGCGAGCCACTGCCTTGAACTTCAGTTCCTCGTCATGGGCGAACTTCTTCTCGAAGGCGTCCTTGCGTTCATCCATGCTTGCCATGCCCGTATCCTCTTTCACCGGCAAACCGCGCCGGCAGCAAATCTGTAGAGCCGTCCACAAACCAAATGCCCGGCATCTGGTCAATATCCGGCTTGCATCGCTCCAGCCGTTGTCCCATGTGAAGACAGCAAGAGGAAGGCGACAATCTGCGCTCATGGTTATTGAATCACCCTGCATCCTCGTCTGCGTGATCGACCAGAAGACAGGCTTCTGCTTCGGATGCGGGCGCACGTCGGCCGAAATTGCCGATTGGATCACCATGACGCCGGAGCGACGGGCTTCTGTCATCGCCGAACTGCCCGGGCGGCTGAGCGGGATCGAGCGCAAACCGCGCCGCGAGACGCGCCGTGCCAGGATGGCACGCGAGCGCGGCGGAGCGTCGTAATGCCGCGCCTTCTCTGGATCGTCCTTGCTGTCATCGCGGTCGGGGTCGTGGTGCTGGTTGCCCGGCATGATGCCGGGGCGATTCTCGGCATCGAGAACGAATCCTTCGGCCGCCTGCTGGCCCTCGGAGCGCTGGCAGTCGTCGTTGGCGCCAGCATCCTGCGCTCCGGCCTTGGGCTCGGCTATTTTGCCCGATCTCTGGTCCTGTGGCTGCTGATCATCGTCACGCTCGTCGCCGGCTACCAGTTCCGCTACGAGCTGCAGGATGCGGCAAGCCGCATCACAGCTGGCCTGATCCCCGGCAGCCCCTTGTCGATGACGGACGCAGACGGCCGTGTGTCGGTCATGCTCGAGCGCCTGCGCAACGGCCACTTCGAGGTGCGGGCGCAGATCGATGGCGCTCCGGTGACGGCGATGGTCGACACGGGCGCAACCTCTACGGTCCTCACCTTTCAGGATGCAGAGCGTGCGGGGTTCGAGCCTGCAAAGCTCAGCTTCAACATTCCTGTCATGACCGCCAACGGCGCAGCGAGTGCCGCAAGGGCCGTCGCTGACGAGATCCGTGTCGGCAACATCGTGCGCCGCCGCGTGCCGATCCTTGTCGCGGAGGCCGGGCGCCTCGACCGCAGCCTCCTCGGTATGAACTTCATTGGCTCGCTGTCAGGTTTCGACATGCGCGGCGACAGGCTGATCCTGCGCGACTAGGCGGCCGGAACTTCGACCTCATCAAAGCGGACCTGTGCCAACGCTTCGCGAAGAAGCTCCGGCTTTGCATCAGCGCGGGTTGCGTCTGCCGACAGTATCTGCCGCCAGCGGCGCGCGCCTGGCAGGCCATGGAACAGACCAACCATGTGCCGCGTGATGTGAACCAGCCGTCCGCCGCGCTGGGTGTGCTCGGCAGCGTAGCGGATCATTTCGTCGATTATTTCGTTCCAGTTCGGGTCGCGCTGAGGCTGGCCGTAGAGCGCGCCGTCGACTTCGGTGAGCAGGCCCGGGTTCTGGTAAGCGGCGCGGCCGAACATCACGCCATTTACGCCTGCAGCAAAATGCCCGCGCGCCTCTTCGAGCGTCGCAATGCCGCCGTTGATCCCTACGAAAACATCTTCAAGCCGCGCTTTAAGTCGATAAACTCGCGCATAATCAAGCGGGGGTATCTCTCTGTTTTCCTTAGGCGAAAGCCCCTGAAGCCACGCCTTGCGCGCATGCACCCAAAGAGCATCTGCACCCGCATCCAGAACCGCGTTCGCAAGCTCATCCAATGCCGGTTCCGGGTCCTGTTCATCCACGCCGATACGGCACTTCACAGTGACAGGGATACGGGCCGCAGCCTTCATGGCAGCGACGCATTCGGCGACGAGCTGCGGCGTTTTCATCAGGCACGCGCCGAACGTGCCCGACTGAACGCGATCAGAAGGGCAGCCTACGTTGAGGTTGATCTCGTCGTAGCCGAACTCCTCGCCGATCCGCGCGGCCTCAGCCAGCTTCTGCGGATTGGAGCCGCCCAGCTGCAGCGCGACCGGATGCTCGGCATCGTCGAAACCCAGCAGCCGATCGCAGTCGCCATGGATGATCGCATCCGTCACGATCATTTCCGTGTAAAGCAGCGCCCGGCGCGTGAGCTGCCGGTGGAAAAACCGGCAGTGCCGATCGGTCCAGTCGATCATCGGCGCCACGGCAAATCGGTGGTTTGGATAGTTTCTCATCTAGGCAAATGTAGGCGGGCGGAACGAAATGCGCGAGCCATACAGGCGAATTCGGGCAAAGTCACGCCGCGCGCCACCACGCACCGCCGCCGTCGAGCTTGACGATGCCCGCCTGATCCGTCTTCGCAAGAAGTTCGGACACCCGCTCGCCTTTCACCTTCAATTCGCCACCGATTTCAGCAAGGGGCGCCAGGACAAAGGCCCGTTGCGTCATGCGCGGATGCGGCACGTGCAGGCCGTCTTCATCGATCTCGTCATCTCCGAACAGCAGGATGTCGATGTCGATCGAGCGCGGACCCCAGCGTTCCTTGCGCACACGCTTGAGAGCCAGTTCGCTGCTGAGGCAAAGCTCCAGAAGCTCACGTGCCGACAGATCCGTCTCGACCGCGGCCACGGCATTGATGAAATCCGGCTGATCGGTCACGCCCCACGGCGGCGTCCGGTAGAGCGACGAAACGGCAGCCACGCGAACGGCAGGATGCCTGTCAAGCGCCTGCAAAGCTGCCGCCATCGATGCAACGGGATCGCCAATGTTGCCGCCAAGGCCAAGATAGGCGAGCGTGCTACTGTGGCCAGGCAACCGTGACCTCCACGTGGTCGAGTACGCCCGGCACCGGCGCGTTGGGCTTGCGGACTGTGATTTCAGCACGCACGATCTGCGGGAACTTACGACAAAGCGCCTGCGCGATATCGAGCGCCAGAGACTCGATCAGGAAGCGGCGGCGACCCGTCACGATCTTCTCGATCTCGATGAAAGCTAAGCCGTAATCGACTGTAGAATTTATGGAATCCGATTCAAGCGGGGTGTCCGGCTTCACCTGCAGCTCTGCGTCGACATAGAAGCGCTGGCCAAGGCGCTCCTCCTCGTCAAGCACACCGTGCCTGGCAAAAAAGGCGCAGTTCTTCATCCGTATCACATACATTGGCTATTCCTTCTGCGCCTTCATTTGCGCGGTCAATCCACGCCGGATCATCTCGTCCGCGAACAGCAAGGCATCCCTGCTCATGGCGACGTTGTGCACCCGGAAGATGGCACCACCTTGCAGGCGGGTGATAACGCTCGTTGCAGCGGTGCCCGCGTCCCGGCCGGCCGGCTCCCTGCCCGTCACGGTTCCGATGAAGCGCTTACGCGATGTTCCGATCAGCAGCGGGCGTCCGAGCGCAAAAAGTTCGCCCAGACGCGACATCAGGTCGAGATTTTCCTCGGCCGTTTCCTTGGCGAAGCCGAAGCCGGGATCGAGGATGATGCGTTGCGGATCGACGCCGGCTTGCGCTGCGACCTCAAGCGAACGCCGCAGGAAAGCAATCTGGTCATCGATGACATCAGCCAGCTTCTCGCGCTCGCGCCCCGTATGCATCACGACGAGACCGGCACCGGCATCGGCCGCGACCCTCGCAATGCCTGGCTCCCGTTGCAGCCCCCAGACGTCATTGACGATATGCGCCCCGGCCTCGATCGCCTTGCGGGCGGTATCCTCCCGGTAGGTGTCAACGGAGATGAGAACATCGTCCCTGCCCGCCAGCGCCTCGATGAGTGGCAGTACGCGGCGCTGCTCCTCGGCGGCATCGACGGGTGCCGCCCCCGGACGCGTCGACTCGCCACCGATGTCGATGATGTCGGCGCCCTCGGCGATCATCGCCTCGGCCTGCGCGATCGCCGCCTCCACCTCGACATAGCTGCCGCCGTCCGAAAAACTGTCCGGCGTGACGTTGAGGACGCCCATGATCCGCGCAACCGGGCCAAGTTCGAGGCTTCGGCCATGCGCCAGGGGCCATTGATAGGGTGCAAACATGCGTTGCTCCGGCTGTATACAGTTTGTCTTACCCATGCTGCCGGTCCGTGACAACGAATTTCCAGACGGTCGAGCCGAGAGGTAGTGCTACGGCAAATATCCGATTGCCAGAGCAGTGCAACTGACCCAGATTGGCCAAAGCGCTTTGTACCCGGGATTGAGGTGTTGTCTTAATGCGTTGGGCGGCTACCCTTGGCTTTTTCATGGCKSSAGCGACGTCCTGGGCGCCAGCCGCGAACGCCGCCACCGTATCAAAGGCCTACCACTATTTTTCCGTCGGCGGTGCGACACTGGCAGAGATCGAGCGGGACCTTGCCCGCCGCGGGCCAAAGCTGAACAAATCCGGAGCGACGCATCCGGGCGCCACCAGCCTCGAGTTCAAGTCCCGCGTCACCTACGGCGAAAGGAACGGCCGCTGCGGCGTCAGCGACGCTTCGGTGACGGTAAAGGCCGAGATTATGCTGCCGCGCTGGACCCGCAACCGTCGTGCCGATGCGGATACTCGCCTGATCTGGGACACGCTCGCGGCCGACATCAAGCGGCACGAGGAGTTCCACGTGGTCATTGCCAAGAACCACGCACGTGAGCTGGAACAGGCCCTGAAGGGCATCGTGGGTCTGCGCGGTTGCCAACTCGCGCAGGAAGAGGTTCAGCGGCGCACCGCCGAACTTCTCGCACGGCATGATCGTGAACAGGAGCGTTTCGACCGGGTCGAAAGCATCAACTTTTCCGACCGGTTGGCGCGGCTCATCCAGTACCGCGCCGAACGCATGAAGAGCGGATCCGGGGGTTAGCCCTGACGCTCCGGAATGCGAACGACCAGGCCGTCGAGCTCGTCGCGAACCTTAATCTGGCACGACAAGCGCGAGGTCGGGCCAACTTCCCAGGCAAAGTCGAGCATGTCCTCTTCCATCGCCTCAGGCGCACCGACGACATCGGCCCACGCCTCATCCACATAGACGTGGCAGGTCGCGCATGCGCAGGCGCCGCCGCACTCGGCCTCGATGCCGGGAACGGAGTTGCGGATGGCATTTTCCATCACGGTCGAACCGTTTGCCGCTTCGACCTCGAAGCGCGTGCCGTCATGGGTGATGTAGGTGATCTTGGTCATCGACAGATTTGCCTTGGGGAATGGATAGTTGCGCCACAGTTCGCGTTGTATACAGACGGCGAATGAAATGAGTCAACGACCGGTCAGCAATCAGAAACCGCGATCTCGGCCTGCGTGAAAGCTCGGACCTCATCTATCAGGGAGATCAGCCGCTCGACAAGCGCGGGGTCGTCAGGGCTGCGTTCAACATTTGCGGCGCATTCGGAAACCGCAAAGGCGCCGATGCCTGCGGCCGCACCACGCAGGGTATGGGCTATACGCCCCCTGCTCTCGCCATGCTCAACGGCCAGCGCCGCACGTGTCGAGGTGAGTTGGTCCAGGAACATGCCCAGCACTTCGCGACGCAGATCGGGATCGCCCATCGTCTGCCGCGCGAGATGCTCAAGGTCGATGGGCGGAAGGGCGTTTTCCGACGCTTCCGGCTTTAGCTGTGGATTTACCGCGTTTGTAAACTCGATTGCCATTCGAAGGGCCGATACTGCTCGTTGGATGGTGCAGTGATGCACCTTGATTGGAAGGCCCAACCGGCCTCCTACCCACCCGTTAACGAACTTAGAAAATTTTTCAAAGGTTTCCGCCCGTTAACCTTATGTTTAAAGTTTTACACATGGGCGCAAATCCGAGTTCCCTTCGTCCGGTTGTGCCAGTACGATACGCATTGGCCCGGAAAGGGTCAGGCGTGCGGGCACGAGGCGCCGAAAGGCGGCCCGCCCTTTAGAGTACAGGGTATCAGCGGCATGGCGCGTAAAGCAGTTAACACCAGCGGCCTCGACAATGAGGTCGCTAAGGAACTGGAAGACGCACTCGACATCGATCTGTTCGTCGATGACGAGCCGGGGTTGGATATGGCCAGCTCGATAGCGGATTTCGAGGCGCAGATCGCCAGGGCCGCGGCAGACCTTGCGCGCGACTCGCGCGCAGCGACAGTGTCCGAGGCAAAGGCGGAAAAGCCGGTTGCTGAAAAGCCAGCTGCAAAGGCAGCGGCTCCGGCAGCCAAGGCGCCCGTTGCTGAAAAACCGGAGCCGAAGCCCGGCGAAAAGCGCGATCTGAATGACCTGAAGCCTGTCGACGTGGCTCCGAGCCAGCCGGCGCCGACACAGATGTCGCCCGCCAACGACGACCGCCAGAAGGATTATCGCGCGCTGCAGCAGATGGTTCGCCGCTCCGGCTCGCGCGCCATCTACTGGGGGGTCACCCTGCTCTCACTTGCCTGGATCGCCGGCGCCATGATCATGGGCAGCATGCTCTTCCAGCCGCCGTTGTGGGAAGTGCGCTCAGTTTCACAGCTGATCGCCTCGCCTGGTCTGGTTGGCCTGATCGTCGCCATCGTCGTGCCTGTCATCCTGTTCTGGGGCTTCGGCGTGATGATGCGCCGCGCGCAGGAAATGCGGGCCGCCGCCCAGTCGATGACTGAAGTCGCCATCCGCCTCGCCGAGCCGGAACAGCTTGCTACAGACCGCGTCATGATGGTCGGTCAGGCTGTGCGCCGCGAGGTACAGGCGATGGGCGAAGGCATCGAACGGACCCTCGCCCGCGCAGTTGAACTCGAGACGCTTGTCCACACCGAGGTCAACGAGCTCGAGCGCGCTTATTCTGACAACGAAAGCCGCATCCGCGCGTTGATCGACGGCCTTGGCAGCGAGCGTGAAGCCGTTGTCATGCACGCCGAGCGCGTCCGTGCCTCCATTTCGGGCGCACATGAAGCGTTGAAGGAAGAACTCGCTTCGGCCAGCGATGTCATCGCCCAAAACATTCATGGTGTTTCCAGCCGCCTATCTTCGACGATTACGGAGTCAGGCGCACAGCTCGTTGACCGCATCAATGAAAGCGGCATGAGCCTCTACAGTTCGCTCGATGAGCGTCTGGACGCCATTGCGGACCGCATCACCACGTCCGGCGAAGGCTTTGCGAGCCTGCTCGACACGCGCATCGCCCGTCTGACGCAGAGCGCCGACGAAGCCACCCGCACTCTGTCGCAGATGCTCGACGAACGCACCTCGGGCATGGTGTCCCTCCTTGGCGGGGTCACCACCACGCTGAACACCGAGCTCACCGCCCGCCTCGAAGGCATCGAGGCGACGCTGCGCGAGCGCGGCCAGGCCCTCATCCACGAGTTCCAGACCCGTGCCGAAGCCCTCGACGTCGGCGCCCAGAAGCTCAACGCAGCTCTTGAGGCCCGCGCACGCCAGATCAATGAAACACTGGTCGATCGTTCACGCGAGATCGCCCAGACCTTCACAGACGGCAAGCAGGCCATCACCAGCGTCGTTGAGGAAAGCAAGGCGCGCATCGGCTCCGAGATGGCAGAGCTGGTTATGTCGACCTCGACCATGCTCGAGGCGCGTGCAACCGACTTCGCGCAGCAGCTTGGCCAGGGCCGCGACCTGATCGCACAGGCGCTCGAAGCCGACCTCGCCAAGGTGGCAGAGGCACGCAAGAGTGTCGACACCGCTATGTCCAGCCATGTCGAGCGCCTCGCGCAGGGCCGCCAGCTCCTTGCCAACATCCTCGAAGAAGACCTGCAAAAGGTCGCCTCTACCCACGAGCGCATCGAGGCTGCTGTCCGTGAGAACGTCGAAAAATTCGCGCAGAGCCGCGAGGTCATGACCCGCGCGCTGGAGGAAGATCTCCAGAAGCTCGCCGAGGCCCGCGCCCAGGTCGATGCGGCCGTGACCGGTCACGTCGAGCGCTTTGCCGAGGGCCGCGAGCAGATCGCAGCAGTGCTCGAGAACGACCTGCAGCGTGTCCGTCAGGCTCGTGACGAGCTGGACGGTGCCGTCGCGCAGCATCTTGCGACGCTCGTCGAGCGCCAGAAGGACCTTACGACCGCCCTCTCCGTCGACATCGCTCGCGTCGAGGAAGCGTTCGATCGCCAGACCAGCGTCCTCGGCAACCGCACGTCGGAACTGCAGGACGTGCTGTCCAGCAGCGTCGAGCAGATCAAGGACGCGCTCGGCAGCGAGGTCGCAGGCATCGACAATGTCCTCAAGGGCAATGCCGAGATCATCGAGCAGCGCGCGCTGGCAATTCAGGCCAAACTCGCTAGCGGCGCGGATTCCCTGCGCAGCACGATCGACGAGGACCTCGCCAAGATCGAGGAGGCGCTTGCCAACCAGCATCAGGTCATCGAGGCGCGTACCCGCACCATCGAGAGCGCGCTGCATGCCGGCGCCGACACCATCCGCAATACCCTTGGCGAAGACCTCGCCAAGATCGAAGACGTTTTTGCCCGCCAGAGCGGCGTGATCGAGCAGCGCACCCGCGCGCTGCACGAGACGCTTGCCTCCGACGTCGGCCGCATCGAGCATGTGTTCGACCGTCAGGCCGGCGTTATCGAGGCACGCACCAGTGCGCTCGCTGACACGCTCGTCTCCGGCGCTGCGGAGGTCCGCAATGCGCTGGGCCAGGACGTCGAGAAAATCGAAAGCCTGTTCGACCGTCAGGCCGGCGTCATCGAGGAGCGCACCGCAGCGCTCGCCGATGCCCTGCACTCAGGCGTCAGCCAGGTCCGCAACGCGGTCGGCGAGGACATCCAGCAGATCGAAGGCGTGTTCGCACAGCAGACCGGCATCATCGAAGAGCGCACCCGCACGATGGAAACGGCGCTGCGCATCGGTGTCGACAATGTGAAGAACGCGCTCGAGAACAGCGCGGTCGTCGTTGCCGGCTCGCTGCGTGACAAGGTGCTCGAAGCCACCGCCGAGATCGGCGAACAGGCGAACCGCGCGCTGGCCGATGCGGATGCACGCATCGCGGCTCGTACCGCCGAGACTGCAGAAGCCTTCAGCGCCCGCGTCGGCGAGTTCGAGCAGGTCTTCTCCGCTGCGGAGCGCCGCATGGCCGAGAAGACCCTCGAAGCTGCCGAGCAGATGAAGACCCAGGCCGACCAGGCCGCCGGAATCTTCGCGATCCGCGCCGCCGAAATCCGCGCCGCCTACGATGATGCTGATAAGCGTCTCGCCGAGCGGATCTCCCTCTCCGGTGCTGAGATCGGCGGCCAGGTCGATGAGATCGCCCGGGCCTTTGCTGCCCGCGCCGGCGAAATCAAGCTGGTATTCGACCAGGCCGACCGCCAGATCGGCGAACGCGTCATCCAGAGCGCAGAGGCGTTCGCGGAGCGTGCCACGCAGATCAAGACCATCTTCGACGCCACCGACAGCCAGCTCGGCACCCGCGTCGAGCAGACGGCACAGGCTCTTGCCGCTCGCGCGGCGGAGATCAAGGCCGTGTTCGATGACGCTGACCGTTACCTCGGCGAGAGCGTCCAGCGCACGGCGCAGGCTTTCACGGCCCGCGCGGAAGAGATCCGCAACGCCTTCAACGAGGCCGACCAGCATCTCGGCGAGCGCGTGCGCAGCAGCGCGGAGGAATTCACCGCCCGCGCCGAGCAGATCAAGAACGTCTTCGACGAGGCCGGCCGTCACCTTGGCGACCGCGTCGAGCAGACCGCTTCGTCGCTCGTTGCCCGCGTCTCGAACATCACCTCGTCGTTCAACGATGTGGATGAGCGCCTGGCGACCCGCACGAACGAGCTCGGCGAGGTCTTCAGCAAGGCCGACAACGCGATCCTGGCGCGCACCCAGCAGACGGCAGAGGTTCTCAACAGCCGCGTAAATGCGCTGTCGAGCGCCCTCGCTGCTGCCGAGCAGCGTCTCGCGGTCAGCGCTGTCGAGGCCGGCCAGACCCTGCAGGAGCACGTCGCCAAGGTCGAAGCCGACATCGCCGCGCGCGCGGAGGGCCTCACCGAGGCACTCACGAGCGTGGGCGAAAAGATCGAGCAGTCGACGAGCTCGGCTACCGGCGCGATCGACATGAAGACCCGCCAGCTCAACGCCCTGCTGGCTGCCCGCTCCAACGAGCTGTCGCGCATCCTCGATGAGCGCGCCCAGCCGCTGGTCGAGCAGTTCGCACAGAGGGGCGAGGAGCTGCAGAAGAGCCTCGAGGAAGCCACTGACAAGGCCTCCGAGCGCCTGCGCCAGCAGAACGCGGCTCTGGTCAACGCCCTCGCCTCGCGCACGGCCGAGACACTTTCTGCGGTCGATGCCGCGACCAGCAACCTCGCCGAGCGCGTGTCGTCGCTGATTGACCGGCTTGGCTCCTCGAACGAGCAGCTGCACGAGCTGGTCGACAATGCGGCGTCCAACCTGCACCAGATCGACGAAAAGATCGTCGGCTCGACCGAGCGCTTCGCAGCCTCGACCGAGAAGGCCGCTCAGTCCTTCGCTTCCTCGGCTCGTCTGATCGACGCGAATGCCGGCCGCCTGAGCGAGCTGTCGTCGGTAACTCTCAAGGACATCGCGCAGATCGCGAACCGGTTCGACGACCACGCCGGCATGCTGCGCTCTGCATCCGACCTGCTGGGTGCCGCACAGAACGAGTTCGTCTCGACCATCGACAGCCGCAAGGAGGCGCTTGAAGCGCTTGCGACCGGCCTCGTCAACAAGTCGGCCGACATCGAGCGCGTGATGCGGTCGTTCGAAGACCTCATCAACCGGTCGTTGCAGGCCGCCGAGGGCCGCACCCGTGCCTCCACCGAGCAGATCCGCGCGGCTATTGCCGAGACGGTCGAGAGTGCAGCCAAGCGCTTTACCGATGCGACGGAGGAAATCCGCCGCACCGCGAAGACGATCCGCCAGGAGCTCGACCTGACCCGCGCCGAGGTGAAGAAGGGCGTGATGGAACTGCCCGAGGAGACCAAGCAGTCGACCTCCGCGATGCGCCGCGCCGTCAGCGAGCAGATCAACGCGCTCAAGGAACTGGCCGACATCGTCGCCAAGTCCGGCCGCGCATTCGACGCTACCGCGCGCAAGCCCGCGCCCCGCGCCCCGCTTCCCCAGGCTCCGGTGCAGACGCTGACGCCGCCTCCGCCGGCACCGGCTCCCGCTCCTGTCGCTGCGCCCGTGCGTCCGGCTCCGGCCGTTGCCGCACCGGCGGACAATGGCGGCCAGGCTTCCGGCGGCTGGGTGAAAGACCTGCTGCGCGGCGCCTCGCGTGAGGATGCTGCTCCCGCACCGGCACCGAAGCCGCGCGACGTCAGCCGTTCGCCGCTCCACCTCGTCGAGTCGCTGAACTCGCTCTCGGTCGACATCGCCCGCGCGATCGACCACGACGCCTCGATTGAGCTGTGGGAACGCTATCGCCGCGGCGAGCGCAACGTCTTCACCCGCCGGCTCTACACGCTGAAGGGCCAGCAGACGTTCGAGGAGATCCGCCGCAAGTACCAGAACGACTCGGAGTTCCGTGCCGCCGTCGACCGCTACTGCCGCGACTTCGAGAAGCTGCTGCAGGATGTCGGCCGCAACGACCGCGACAACATCATGACCCAGACCTACCTGTCGTCCGACACCGGCAAGGTCTACACGATGCTCGCGCACGCCAGCGGCCGCCTGAAGTAAGGCAAGGTCAGGCAGAAACGACAAAGGCGGCTTTCGGGCCGCCTTTTTCTTTTGCCTGTCTTAAGACGAGTCACCCGTCGGGAGGATTGCCAAATGCCGTAAGCGCGGACGCCGCTGAAGGTCTTCCGGAGGACAGAGAGATTCCCCCTGCGCCCTTTTCGCACCAGTCGCATCCGCACCGACCGGCAGTGTGGCGAGTCTCGTCGGGCTAGCCGGCGAGCGAGCCTTAACCAACACAGACACGTGCCGTCTGGGCGCACTCGAGAGGTCAAAAGCAAAAGGCGCCGCAGGTTTCCTGCGACGCCTTTGAGATCCTGTCTTTGGGCCGCCTGTGCGGCTTGTCTATCAGACCAGACGGCTCTGCTCGACTGCCGCGGCGATGAAGCTCGAGAACAGCGGATGCGGCTCCAGCGGGCGCGACTTCAGTTCCGGATGGTACTGGACGCCGATGAACCACGGATGGTCCGCATATTCGACCGTCTCCGGCAGCACGCCGTCCGGCGACATGCCGGAAAAGACCAGGCCGCACTCCTCAAGGCGCGCGCGGTAGTCGACGTTCACCTCATAGCGGTGGCGGTGACGCTCGGAAATCTCGGTCGCGCCATAGATCTGCGCGATCTTGGAACCTTCCTTGAGGACCGACGGATAGGCGCCGAGACGCATGGTGCCGCCAAGGTCACCGCTGGCGCGGCGCTTCTCAAGCATGTTGCCGCGCAGCCATTCGGTCATCAGGCCAACGACCGGCTCCGACGTCTCGCCAAACTCGGTCGACGAGGCGTTCTTGATGCCGGCCAGCGAACGGGCTGCTTCGATGCACGCCATCTGCATGCCGAAGCAGATACCGAAATACGGCACCTTGCGCTCACGCGCGAATTTCGCGGCAAGGATCTTGCCCTCGGAGCCGCGCTCGCCAAAGCCACCGGGAACGAGGATGCCGTGGACTTTTTCGAGGTACGGCGCCGGATCTTCCTTTTCGAAGATCTCGGACTCGATCCACTCCAGCTTGACGCGGACGCGGTTGGCAAGGCCACCGTGCGAGAGCGCTTCGATCAGCGACTTGTAGGCGTCTTTGAGGCCGGTGTACTTGCCGACTACGGCGATCGTAACCTCGCCTTCCGGATTGTGGATCCGGTCGGTGACTTCCTTCCAGCGCTCAAGGCGCGGCTTCGGAGCCGGGTCGATGCCGAAGGCGGACAGAACCTCGTTGTCGAGGCCTTCGCGATGGTAAGCATTCGGCACGTCGTAGATGTGCGCGACGTCCAGCGCCTGGATGACGGAGCTCTCGCGGACGTTGCAGAACAGCGACAGCTTGCGGCGCTCTTCCTTCGGGATCGGACGGTCGGCGCGAACGAGCAGGATGTCCGGCGCGATACCGATCGAGCGGAGCTCCTTGACAGAGTGCTGCGTCGGCTTGGTCTTGAGTTCGCCTGCCGACGGAATCCACGGCATCAGCGTCAGGTGGATGTAGACGGCTCCGCCGCGCGGTAGCTCGTTGCCCAGCTGGCGGATCGCCTCGAGGAACGGCATCGCCTCGATGTCGCCGACGGTGCCGCCGATCTCGCAGAGCACGAAGTCGAAGTCGTCGTTGCCGTCGAGAATGAAGTTCTTGATCTCGTCGGTGACGTGCGGGATGACCTGCACGGTCGCGCCGAGATAGTCACCGCGGCGCTCACGTTCGATGATGTTCTGGTAGATGCGGCCCGTGGTGATGCTGTCCTGCCGGGTCGCGGAGCGGCCGGTAAAGCGCTCGTAGTGACCGAGGTCGAGGTCGGTTTCGGCACCATCGTCGGTGACGAACACCTCGCCGTGCTGGTAGGGGCTCATCGTCCCCGGATCGACATTCAGGTAGGGATCAAGCTTGCGGATCCGGACACGGTAGCCACGCGCCTGCAACAGGGCTCCGAGAGCCGCTGCAGCGATGCCTTTGCCGAGTGAGGAGACCACGCCGCCGGTGATGAAAACATATCGCGCCATGGGAGTCGTCGCTTAGCCTTCTGGTTTTGATTCCGCCAGCGAAAAATGCTCACAGGGAGCAATTTCCTGTTCAAGTTTTCACAAAAGAAAAGGGCCGACGCGCGCCGGCCCTGCGCTCTTATCGATCTTTCAGGACCTTACTGGCCCGAAGGCACCTGCGGCTGGGCCGGCTGTTCCGCCGGCGTCTCCGACGGCCCAAGCTGATCGAGAATGCCTGCGCCGCCCGTCTGACCCTGTTCCGTGGTCGGAAGACGATCGAGAATGTTGACCGGCTGCTCCTGGTACCGAGCAAGCAGAGAGAGTGCCAGCGAGGTCGCAAAGAACGCGACCGCTAGAATGGCCGTGGTGCGGGTCAGCGCGTTCGCCGCGCCGCGCGCCGTCATGAAGCCGGAGCCACCGCCGATGCCAAGACCGCCACCCTCCGAACGCTGCAGGAGCACGACCCCGACCAGAGCGAGGACGACCATCAGATGGATGACGATAAGGACTGTCTGCATGGCTCACTTCCAGCGTTGTTCACGGGCCACGCGCAAACTTGCGCGGCAGCCACGCGGCTCCTTACACGGCTTCGTCGCGTTTTCCAATCATATTGGGACGCAATGCGTCTCAAAAAAGGCCCCCGTCGAAATCCACGCGGACCTGTCAGGCAATCTGCCTATATCGAACGGTAGGCTTCCGCAATACCAAGAAAGTCCGAAGCCTTGAGGCTGGCGCCGCCGACAAGCGCGCCATCCACATTTGCGACGGCCATCAGTTCCCTGGCGTTGGAAGGCTTCACCGAGCCGCCATAGAGGATGCGCGTCTTTGCCGCTTCGTCGCCCATCACCTTCGCAAGCTCGGCGCGGATGTGGGCATGGGCTTCCTCGACGTCTGCAGCCGACGGCGTAAGGCCGGTGCCGATGGCCCAGACGGGCTCATAGGCGATCACCGTTGTCGGTGCGGTTGCGCCGGCCGGCACGGAGCCCTGGATCTGGCGGGAAAGAACCGCAAGCGTCTCCCCTGCCCGGCGCTGCGCCTCAGTCTCGCCGATGCAGATGATCGCCACCAGACCCGCGCGCCAGGCTGCAGATGCCTTGTCGCGAACGACTTCGTCGGTTTCGCCATGATCGGTTCGGCGCTCGGAATGGCCAACGATCACGAACGCCGCGCCCGCGTCCTTCAGCATCTCCGCTGAGACGTCACCGGTGTGCGCGCCGGACTCGTTCGCATGGCAGTCCTGGCCGCCCGAGCGAACCACGCTCTTCGACAAGACGTCGCTGGCGCGCGACAGCAATGTTGCCGGCACGCAAATCAGCGCGTCCGCTTCCGCCTCGAGTCCGCCTGAAAATCCGCTGGCGATCGCGGCCAGTTCCGTGAGCGATGCGCTCGTACCGTTCATCTTCCAGTTTCCTGCCACGAGCGGACGAATTCCGGGTGTCATCGAGCATAATCCCTTCAATTGGCGGTGACGCTGGGCTTTCCTATCAAAATCAGGACACAAAGCAATCGACACCGGCGGGGAAGGACGGTATTGCCGAAGCGCGGCCATTCCGCTCGGTATTAGGCACTAACCGGGAAACGACATGCTCACCATTCTTAGAAACGCAGCTGGTACCTGGGTCTCAAAACTGCTCCTCGTCATTCTCGTGCTGAGCTTTGCAGTCTGGGGCATTTCCGGCCAGATCTTTGGTGGGCTCGGCTCCTACGTCGTCGAGGTTGGCAAGACCCGCGTCTCGATCCTCGAATACCGCCTCGCCTATGACCGGCAGATCCGCCAGCTCTCGCAGCAGTTCGGCGCGCCGCTGACCCGCGAGCAGGCGCAGGCCTTCGGCGTCGACAACCAGGTGCTGGCGCAGCTCGTTGCTGGCGCAGTGCTCGACGAGCAGGCTCGCGAGATGCGCCTTGGCCTGTCGCGTGACCGGCTTGCTGCGCTGACGGCAGAGGACCCGGCCTTCCGCACCGCCGACGGCCGCTTCGACCGCGCCCAGTTCGAGTGGGTGCTGCGCCAGGTCGGTATGTCGCCAAACGACTACCTCAAGAACCGCGAGCAGGTCGCGATTCGCCAGCAGATCGTCGAGGCGGTCTCTGATGGCCTGACGACGCCCGACACCTTCCTGAAGGCGATGGCGCTCTACCAGGGCGAGGACCGCACTGTTGAATACGTCGGGCTGAGCCGCCCGCTGGTCGAGCCGGTGCCTGCGCCGACCGAAGAGCAGGTTACCGCCTACTTCAACGAGCACAAGGCGGAATACGCAGCGCCGGAATATCGCAAGATTTCCTACGTTAAGCTCGAGCCGGAGGCGATTGCCGATCCGGCCGCCGTCACAGACGAAGATGCCAAGAAGCACTTCGACCAGACCATCGCCCGCTTCACCACGCCGGAAAAGCGTACGATCGAGCAGATCGTCTTCGCCAACGAGGATGCGGCACAGGCTGCGCTCGACAAGATCCGCGCCGGTACCTCGTTCGAGGACATCGTCGCCGCCGAGGGCAAGACACTGAAGGACGCGCTGCTCGGCACCTTCGAAAAGGAACGCGTTGCTGATCCGGCAATCGGCGAGGCAGCTTTTGCCCTCAAGCAGGGCGAGGTCAGCGAGATCGTCCAGGGCGCCTTCGGCCCGGTGCTGGTCCGTGTAACCGAGATCACCCCGGCCATAATCAAGCCGTTCGAGGAAGTCGCCGACCAGATCCGCAGCGAAATCGCGCTTGCCGAGGCCAATGAAGTCCTGATGGAAGTGCACGACGCCTACGAGGATGCGCGCGCCGCCGGCGAGACGATGCGCGAAGCGGCAACCCGCCAACAGCTCGAAGTCGTCACCATCGAGGCGGTGGACCGCACCGGCAAGACCCCGGACGGCACGATCCTGACCGACCTGCCGGAATCGAGCACGCTGCTGCGCGAGGCATTTGATACCGAAGTCGGCGTCGAGAACCCGTCCATCCCGCTGGGTTCGAACGGCTTCCTCTTCTACGAGGTCGAAGGTGTCACCCCTGCCCGCGACCGCGAACTCGCCGAAGTCCGTGACCAGGTCGTTGCCGACTGGACCACGCAGGAAGCCGAGGTTCGTCTCGGTGAACGTGCCGCTGCCATCCAGAAGCGCGTGGCAGATGGTGAGGACTTTGCCGCGATCGCGCAGGAGCTCGGCGTCGAGCTGCAGACCCGCCGCGGCCTCAAGCGTGACGCCAACGATGCAGGCATCGGCCAGGCCGGTGTAGCGGCCGCGTTCGGCGTTGCTTCCGGCGAAAGCGGCGTTGTCGAAGGCCCGGAAGAAGGCACGCAGATTGTCTTCCGCGTCCTCGAAACCGTCCAGCCGATGAACGCGACCGCGGAGGCGATCAACCAGCAGACTAAGGATGCGCTCGCGGCCGGACTTTCGGATGACCTGATCGACCAACTTGTCGCGAAGTTGCAGGGGCAGTACTCGATTAGCGTTGATCGCAGTGCGATTCAGCAAGCACTGAGTTTCTGAGGGGCGGCCAGATGAGCGATTTCAAGGCGCACATTGCCAAGGTGGCGAACGGGCAGCCGCTGACCTTCGAGGAAGCGCGCGACGCCTTCGACATCATGATGTCCGGCGAGGCGACGCCGAGCCAGATCGGCGGCTTTCTGATGGCGCTGCGTACCCGCGGCGAGACGGTCGATGAAATCTCCGGCGCCGTCGCGACGATGCGCGCAAAGATGCTGCCGGTTAAGGCGCCAACCGATGCCGTCGACATCGTCGGCACCGGCGGCGACGCTTCGGGCTCCTACAACGTCTCGACCTGCGCGGCTTTCATTGTGGCAGGTGCAGGAGTTCCGGTCGCCAAGCATGGCAACCGCGCCCTCTCCTCCAAGTCGGGGGCAGCCGATGCGCTTGCGGCGCTTGGCGTCAACATCGAGATCGGCCCCGACGCGATTTCCGAGTGCATCTACCAAGCCGGCGTCGGCTTCATGTTCGCACCGGCCCACCATTCGGCGATGCGCCATGTGGGGCCAAGCCGCGTTGAACTCGGTACGCGCACGATCTTCAATCTCCTCGGACCGCTCGCCAACCCGGCAGGCGTAACCCGGCAGCTGGTCGGCGTGTTCTCGCCGCAATGGGTGGTGCCGATCGCCGAGGTGCTGAAGGGCCTTGGCGCGACGTCTGCATGGGTTGTCCATGGCGAGGGCCTGGATGAGATGACCACGGCCGGTACAACGCAGGTCGCAGAGGTTCGCAACGGCGAAATTCGCACCTTCGAGGTTACACCCGAACAAGTTGGCCTCGCCCGCGTCACGCAGGCTGACCTCAAGGGTGCCGATGCAGAGCACAATGCGAGGGCGCTGCGCGGGGTTCTCGCAGGTGAGAAGTGCCCGTATCGTGATATCGCGGTGCTAAACGCCGCTGCCGCGCTGGTCGTGGCTGCAAAGGCTGGGGATCTGAGCGAAGGTATCAAACTCGCGACAGAGGCTATCGACAGCGGCGCCGCTCAGGCAAAGCTCGAGAAGCTGATCGAAGTGTCAAACCGGGGCGGCAAGGCATGACCGACATCCTGCGCAAGATCGAAGCCTACAAGCGCGAGGAAATCGCTGCCGCGAAGGCAGCCCTTCCGCTCGCTGAGGTCAAGGCTCGTGCTGCCGACGTCGCCCCTGCCCGCGGCTTTCGTAAGGCACTGGAGGCCAAGCACGCGCATGGCGCCTTCGCGCTCATCGCCGAGATCAAGAAGGCGAGCCCGTCGAAGGGCCTGATCCGTCCCGATTTCGATCCCCCGGCGCTCGCAAAGGCATACGAGGCGGGTGGTGCGGCTTGCCTCTCCGTCCTGACCGACAAGCCCTCGTTCCAGGGCGCGCCTGAATTCCTCACCGCCGCCCGCGAGGCCTGCTCGCTGCCTGCGTTGCGCAAGGACTTCATGTTCGAGCCATATCAGGTCTACGAGGCCCGCAGCTGGGGCGCCGACGCGATCCTCATCATCATGGCGAGCCTGTCGGACGACGAGGCGAAGGCGCTCGAAGAGACGGCGTTCGAGACCGGTATGGACGTGCTGATAGAGGTGCATGACGAGGAAGAGCTTGAGCGTGCGCTCAAGTCCCTCACCTCGCCCCTGGTCGGTATCAACAACCGCAACCTACGCACCTTCGAGGTGTCTCTCGAAACGTCTGAACGGCTGGCAAAGCTCATCCCGCAGGACAAGATCATCGTCGGCGAGAGCGGCATCTTCACTCATGACGACTGCGTGCGCCTTTCGCGCGTCAACATCTCGACCTTCCTGGTCGGCGAAAGCCTGATGCGCCAGGAAGACGTGACACTTGCCACGCAGACGCTGCTCGGACAGCGGATCGCGGCGTGACATGAGCAAGCTGACCCACCTCGGCGCATCCGGCGAGGCCAACATGGTCGACGTCGGCGACAAGGCGGACACGGTGCGCACTGCCGTAGCCGAGGGCGCGGTCATCATGAAGCCCGAGACGCTCGACACGATCCTGGCGGGCGACGCGAAGAAGGGTGACGTGCTTGGCGCAGCGCGCATTGCCGGCATCATGGCGGCCAAGAAGACGCACGAGCTGATCCCACTTTGCCATCCGCTCCTCCTCAACAAGGTCGCGGTCGAGATCGAGCCTGATGAGGCCCTGCCGGGCCTCAGGGTCACGGCGCTTGCGCGCGTCAGCGGCAAGACTGGCGTCGAGATGGAAGCGCTCACCGCCGTGTCGGTGGCGTGCCTGACGATCTACGACATGGCAAAGGCCGTCGACAAGGCGATGGTCATTTCCGACATCCGCCTGATGGAGAAGACAGGCGGCAAGTCGGGCGACTTTCGCCGGTCGGAGAACGAGTGACATGGCGCAGCCTCTTCCGGTGGACGAGGCACTGCAGAGGCTTCTGGCCGGCGTAGAACCGCTTGGCTCTGAGCAGGTGCCTCTCGCCGAAGCGGTTGGCCGAGTTCTCGCCTCCGACCTCCATGCGCGCCGCACCCAGCCGCCATTTCCCGCATCCGCCATGGATGGCTATGCCGTCCGCGCAGAAGACATTGCCACGCTCCCGGCCTATCTCCGTCCGGCAGGCGAATCCGTCGCGGGCAAACGATATTCAGGCACGTTGCAGCCGGGTGAAGCCGTCCGCATTTTTACCGGCGCACCGGTGCCGGAGGGCGCCGACACCATCCTGCTGCAGGAAGATGCGATCGTCCATGAGGACGGGCGGATCGAAGCGACGGAAGCCACCGCACGCGGCAGGCACATCCGCAAGGCGGGCCTCGACTTTTCCGAAGGCGAGAAGCTGCTGGCAGCGGGACGTGTTCTCGACGCCGCCGCCCTGGCGCTTGCTGCAGCAGCCAATCATCCGGTGCTGGACGTCGCCAGAACGCCGGTCGTGGCAATCCTTGCCACTGGCACCGAACTCGTTGCACCCGGTGCAACGCCCGGACCTGACCAGATCGTCGCCTCGAACACCTACGCCATCATGGCGCTGGTGCAGCAGGCTGGCGGACGATCGATCGACCTTGGCATCGTCAGCGACGATCTCGGCGCGCTGGATGACGCAATCCGTCGCGCCCGGGAGTCCGGAGCGGATATTCTCGTCACTCTTGGCGGGGCATCTGTTGGCGACCATGACCTCGTCAAGGACGCGCTCGGTGCTGCCGGCATGGAACTCGACTTCTGGAAGATCGCCATGCGTCCGGGCAAGCCGCTGATGTACGGCCGCCTCGGCGAACTGCGCGTGCTGGGCCTTCCGGGCAATCCCGTCTCGAGCATCGTCTGCGGGCATCTGTTCCTGAAACCGCTCGTCGCCGCCCTCACCGGCCAGGCCTACGAGCACGATATCCGCAGCGCGGTCCTTGGCACACCAATGGGGGCAAACGAGTCGCGTCGCGATTATGTCCGCGCTGTCGTGGCGAGCGCCGAGCATCATGGCGATCAGTTGGTTGCGACCCCGTTCCCGACGCAGGATTCGTCGATGCTGAAGACGCTCGCGGAAGCCAATGCGCTGATCATCCGCGAGCCGCATGCTCCTCCGGCCGATGCCGGTGACCCCTGCAAGGTGCTGATGCTGCGCTGACGCAACCCTGCGTTTTAGCAGCCTCTCAGGCTCCCGCTGGTCGGCCGCGAAAAATGCGCACGGGCGCCCGGATCGAGGCGCTTTTTCCCTTTCATCTCCTGAAATCCCGCTATGTTACTCAGGGTGGCGGTGAGGATTCACGAGGGTTCCCTCGCCTTCCGTCGCCGTTCACGACGTCCCGGTTTCTCAGGCTGAATGCCGGGGCCAACCATAAGAATCGGTCGCTTGGCGACCTCCGGGGAAATGGGGCGTGGCGGCGGTTGACGGACGGCTCGCCACTGAAGGGGATAGGTGCCGGTGAAGTATGTGAGCAAGTATTTTTGGCCTGTGGTCGGAGTTGGAGCCGTCGCGTTTTCGATCTGGCTTCTCTACCACGAGCTTCGAGGTCTCTCACTCGATGAGCTTTGGGACAGCCTGACAGCTATAACGATACGCCACTGGCTTCTTTCGATCGCCGCGACCCTCCTCGCCTACGCCGCTCTTGCCGGCTATGACCACCTGGCCCTGCTTCACCTGCGCCGCCGCGTCGGCTGGCTCTACATGACGGTCTGCTCGTTCACGACCTATGCGCTGTCGCACAATATTGGCGCATCTGTCTTCTCGGGCTCCGTCGTCCGCTACCGCGCCTACTCCGCGAAGGGTTTGAGCGCGGCCGAAGTCGGCGTGCTGGTGGCGTTCTGCTCGTTCACATTCGCCCTTGGCACCCTGATGCTGACGGGAATCGTGCTCATCCTAGAGCCGGAACTGACCGAGCGTTTCGTCGACGTGCTGCCAGTGTCAGCAACTTCGGCGACAGGTATCGCGCTGCTGGCAATCGTTGGGCTTTACGTTCTCGGCAGCGCGCTGAAGCTGCGTCCGCTGAAGCTCGGCAAGATCGAGATCCACTATCCGAACCTGTCGATCGTCTGGCGCCAACTCCTGATTGCGCCGCTGGAGCTGATCGGTGCTGCCGCCATCATCTATTTTGCACTGCCGGAGGCGGGAAATCCCGGCTACATCGTCGTGCTCGGCATCTTCCTGATCTCGTTTTCGGCGGCGCTGATCTCGCACGCCCCGGGCGGCCTTGGCGTGCTTGAGCTGGTCTTCATCACGGGGCTGTCGGAAATGGATCCGGCGGACGTGCTGGCGGCCCTGCTGGTGTTTCGCCTACTCTACCTGATCATCCCGTTTGTGATGGCTCTGTTCGTCGTGCTCGGCTTTGAGCGCTCACAGCTAGTGCAGCATCAGGAATAACGACGTTCTGGTTCAGCTGGGGCCAGCTGAGCGGAACGTTTTCCGGGGCCATCGAACCGCCCGAAACGATGAAGGCCATGGCGTCGTTCTTGGTCCAGTCAAGCCAGACGAGGCGTGATGTCGGAACGAGCTCGACAAAGCCTGACGTCGGGTTCGGCGTCGTCGGCACATAGACGGCCGCAAGTTCCGGGTGATGGTCGCTTTCCGGAAAGATGCGCGTCACGATGCCGACGGCGCGCATGCTTTCGGAGGGAAACTCGATCAGAACAACGCGCTGTCCGGTGGGCGTTCCGTCGCCTCCCAGCGAGCGGATCAGGGTCTGGGTCGCACCATAGACGGTTCGGGCAAACGGGAGGCGCTCGACCAGCCTGTCCAGCGCGCGCAGCACACGTCGTCCGACCACGGCGTTAGAGGTCTTGCCGAGAAGGAAGAGAAAGAGAAGCGCGAGCACCAGGGCGACGCCGGACTGGAACCAGCCGGCAAGCAACAGCTCCGCCACATCGGGCATGGTCGGATGCAACACACCCGCCAGTGCGAAGGTTGCGGGACGTCCGGCCCACACCAGCATATCCACTACGAACGAGACAATCCAGGCGGTCACCCCGAGCGGGATGATCGTCAGGACCCCGGTGATGATGTGGCGAGTGATGGACTGCATGTCACCCTCCCCGACGAAGCCACAGGCAGATCAGTGCCGCTGCGGCGTCCCGACCGGCCATGCGGAAACATCTAGATCCCATTCTGCAGACGGCTATCGGTCTCGCTGCCTGCCGATGCTTCTTCCAGCCTTCCTCGCGCCGATTCCATCGCCGGCACGTCCGGATTCTGCTCGGCGCGATCACGGTAGATGGCCGCACGGGCAAGCAGCATCAGCGTCACCGGCATCGTGACCGTCACGAAAATGCCGATCAAGATTTCGTGCACCACCGGTCGCAATTCAAGAACGGTGAAGTAGATCATCGACGCGAAGACGATCCCGCCCGTGCCCCAGCTTGTGCCAAGGGTGGGCGCATGCACCCGGTCGTAGAACGAACGCAGGCGCCAGAAGCCGAACGAACCGATCAGCGTCAGGCCGGCGCCGATCACCAGGAACGCGGCGACCAGGATCGCCGCCCAGAGCGGCAGGTCAGCGGCGTGAGGCATGCTCATTCGATCACCTCGCCGCGCATGAGGAACTTTGCCAGTGCTGCCGTCGCCACGAATCCAAGGACGCCGATGATAAGGGCGGCTTCGAAATAGAAGGTGCTTCCGGTGCGGATGCCGAATACCAGCAGCTGCAGCATCGAGTTCACGTAGAGCGTGTCGAGGCCGAGCACGCGGTCCTGCGCGCGCGGGCCACGCATCATCCGCGCCATTGCGAAAATCATAGCAAGCGCGAGCGCGCCGTGCGCAACCCAGACCGCGAATACAACGATCATCTCGCTCATTCGAAGATCTCCCGCAGCAGGTGCTCGTACCGGTTCTTGATGGTATCGAGCCAGTCCGCCTCATCGACGAGGTCGAAGACGTGCAGAAGCACCTCCCCACGCGCCGAATTGTAGTCCATCCAGGCTGTCCCCGGTGTGCTCGTGATGATCACAGAAAGGATAGCAAGCCCTGTTGGATCACGCAGGTCGAGCGGAATTGTCAGGAAGCCGGACTTCCGCTGCCGGCGGCGGCCCTGCAGTATGATCGTCGCCACCGCGATGTTGGAGCGCAGAATGTCGAGCAGCACCACGCCGATCAGCTTTGGTACGAGATGCCACTTCTTGATCTTCGGACGCGACGGTTGAAGCGCTGCAAAGCCATGCACCGCCATCAGCGCGACGAGGATGCCGACGATCAGGTTTCCGAGCGAGAGGCTGGTCAGCGCCAGCCACATCAGCACCAGCGAGACGAGCAGCAGCGGGAACGGGAAGAAGCGCTTCATCGCGTGCCCTCCCGGCCGCGGGGCATCGCACGAGGCGCGTCGACCACGCTCTCGATGTAGATGCGCGGATCGTGCAGATTGTCAGCCGTCGCCTGCATGAAGCGCATGATCGGGCCAGCCTGGACAGTCAGGGCCAGCGTCAGCGCAAGCAGGACGCCGATCGGGATGATTTCCATCAGCTGGACGCGCGGGATGACCACATCGACCGGCGCCCAGAAAGTGCGGATACCGGCGCGGCTCATCGAGATCAGCGACGCGAGACCCGACAGAACCAGGAACGTCGCGAGCCACCACGCGGCCGAGGGGATCGTGGCTGCGTCACCAAGCGCGCCGTGATTGAAGCTCGCGTCGATGATGATGAACTTGGCGACGAAGCCAGGCAGCGGCGGCAGGCCTGCCAGCAGGAGGGCACAGGCGCCAAAGCTGATGCCAAGGATCGCGAGTGTGCCCGGTATGGTCACGCCAACCTCTTCCTCGACATCCTCGTCTTCCTCGCCCTCGCCGAAGGCTTCGACCGTCACCGCAAGAACGTTCGCGAACTGGTCCTGCCCGCGCTCGACGAGCTCGATCAGCAGGAAGAAGGCGCTGATCGCGATGGTCGAACTGACGAGGTACAGCAGAGCGCCCGCTGTGACGCCAACCTCGAAGAGGCCCAGCGAGGCAAGCAGCGTTCCGGAGGAGACCAGCACGGAGAAGCCGGCAAGCCGGCCGAGCGATTGCGAGGCAAGAACGCCGATAGCACCAAAGGTAATGGTCAGGATTCCGCCGAGCAACAGCACGTTTGTGCCGAAGCCGAACGACACCGTTTCCTTGGTGAAGAACAGCAGTGACAGTCGCAGGATGACGTAGACGCCGACCTTGCTCATGATCGCCATGATTGCGGCGACCGGCGCCGGCGCAGCGGTGTAGGTAGTCGGCAGCCAGAAGGACAATGGCCACATGCCTGCCTTGATCAGGAAGGCGATGCCAAGAATGCCCGCACCCGCCTCAAGCATCATCATGCTTTCGGGCGCGACCTTGGGGATCCGGAGCGCGAGGTCGGCCATGTTCAGCGTACCGGTGACGCCGTAGATCATGGCAACGCCGATCAGAAACAGCAGCGACGCCGCCAGATTGATCGCGATGTAGTGCAGACCAGCCCTCACTCGCAGCGAGCCTGAGCTGTGCAACACGAGCCCGTAGGACGCGGCGAGCATCACCTCGAAGAAGACGAAGAGGTTGAACAGATCGCCCGTCAGGAACGAGCCATTGAGGCCCATCAGCAGGAACAGGAACAGCGTGTGATAATTCGGACCGGCCTTCTGCCAGCGCACGATCGAAAAGACGAGCGCCGGAATGGCGAGGACGGCAGTCAGCGCCAGCATCATCGCCGCGAGGCGGTCCAGCACCAGCACGATTGCGAACGGAGGCGGCCAGTTGCCGAGCAGGTAGACGACGACGCGCCCGTCACCGGGCCTGCCATCTGCATGCGCGATCCGCAGCAGCAGGATCGCGACAATGAGCAGTGCCACCGCCGTGCCGATCGTGATCGTTGCCTTCAGCACGCGCTCCTGGTCGTTGAAGAACAGCAGCAGCGCGCCAGCCACTAGCGGCAGCACGATCGGCAGGATGACAAGGTGTTCGGGTGCAGGGATCATCTTTCGGGCTCCCTGCCGTCAACATGATCGGTGCCGGTGAAGCCGCGGGCAGCAAGGAGCACGACGAGGAACAGGGCCGTTGTTGCAAAGCCGATCACGATCGCCGTCAGCACCAGCGCTTGGGGGATCGGATCAGCAAAAGCCGACGGGTCGACTTCAGCGCCCGGCACAACGGGGGCCGCGTTGGACTTCAGCCGTCCCATCGAGAAAATGAAGAGATTGACGGCGTAGCCCAGCAGCGAGAGGCCGATGATGACCTGGTAGGTGCGCGGGCGCAGCAGCAGCCACACGCCGGAAGCCACAAGCACGCCGATGCCGAGCGAGAGGACGAGTTCCATCAGGCGTCCTCCTCCGCCTTCGCGGCTTCGACGGCACGGACGCGGTAGCTGCGGACCGACTGGTGAGCCAGCGCAATAAGGATGAGCACGGTGGCGCCGACAACAAGAGAGAACACGCCGAGGTCGAACAGCAGTGCGCTCGCCGTCGGCACCTTACCGATCAGCGGAATCTCGGTGTACTGGAAGTAGGTGGTCAGGAACGGCATGCCGAACAGCCACGCACCCAAGCCCGTGACGGCGGCCGCCATCAGGCCAAAGGCGATCCAGCGCACGGGCAGGATACGCAGGCGATCCTCGACCCAGCGTGTACCGCCGCCGAGATATTGCAGCAGGAAGCCGATTGCCATCGTCACGCCGGCCGCAAAGCCGCCGCCCGGCAGGTCGTGTCCGCGCAGGAACAGGAAGGCAGCGAGCAGGATGATCACCGGGAACATCCACTGCATCAGCACGGAGGGCACCATCAGGTAGTCGCGGACAGTCGACCCGATCTCCCGGTCCGGGCGCGCGTCGTCGTACATGTTCTGGATGCGCTGCTGCTCCGGAACGCCAACGCTGTCCGCCGCCGGTCGGTAGCGGCGAAGCAGGGCGAAAACGGTGAGCGCAACGATGCCGAGCACGGTGATTTCGCCAAAGGTATCGAAGCCACGGAAGTCGACCAGGATCACGTTGACGACGTTCTTGCCGCCGCCCTCGGAGTAAGCGTTCTCCAGGAAGAAATTGGCGATCGTATCCGTCTCCGGCCGCTTCATCATCGCGTAGGCGAGTATCGCCATGCCGACACCGCAGATGACGGCAAGGCCGAAGTCGCGGTGACGGCGCATGCGGTCCATCGGACGAACGGAGTTATCCACTTCTTCGAGACGCTTCGGCAGCCAACGCAGACCAAGCAGGATGAGAACCGTCGTCACCACCTCGACCACGAGCTGCGTGACGGCAAGGTCCGGCGCGGAGAACCAGATGAAGGTGATGCAGGTTACGATGCCAGCACCGCCCATCAGGATGAGCGCGGCCAGGCGGTGGTACTTGGCCTGATAAGCTGCGCCCAGCGCGCAGACGATGCCCACCGCCCAGAAGGCGGCAAAGGTCGGGTCGAGGCCGTCGAAGCTGACGTTCGGCAGACGGAACCCGCCCCGGAATAGCGGAACCAGCCCCGCCACGAAGGCGGCAAAGACGACAAGCCGCAGTTGCGGCTGCAGACGGCGCGTGCCCAGATTGGCCTCGATCCAGCGCGCCCAGCGCCAGGAGATGGTGACCAGGATACGCTCGAAGATGCGCTGGCCCTTGAGGTTGCGCAGGAACGGCGTGCCGTCTTCGCAGGTGGCAAGGTAGCGGCGCAGCGCAAGATAGAGCGCCGTGCCGCCTACCAGCGCGATGACGCTCATGATCAGCGGTGTATTGAGGCCATGCCACACGGCAAGGCTGTAGTCGGGCGTCTCACTGCCAAGCACTGCCACGACGGCGGTGTGCAGGTACGGCCCGATGGTGATGCTCGGCACAATGCCGACAATCAGGCAGATGAGCACCAGGAGCTCGATCGGCAGACGCATCCAGTGCGGCGGCTCGTGCGGCTCATGTGGCAGGTCGACGGGCTTTGGCCCAAAGAAAACGGTATGGATGAACCGCACCGAATAGGTCACCGCGAAGGTGCTTGCGATCGTTGCGGCATAGGGTGCAAGTCCGTCGAGGATCGACCCGTGATGCTTCTCCAGCGTCTCGGCGAAGAACATTTCCTTCGACAGGAAGCCGTTCAGAAGCGGCACGCCCGCCATCGCGGCACTTGCCACCATCGCCAGCGTTGCCGTTATCGGCAGGAATGAAAACAGGCCGGACAGCCGGCGCATGTCGCGTGTACCCGCCTCGTGGTCGATGATGCCGGCGGCCATGAACAGCGACGCCTTGAAGGTGGCGTGGTTGATCATGTGGAAGATGGCCGCAACCGCAGCGAGCGGGCTGCCGAGGCTCAGCAGCGTCGTGATGAGGCCCAGATGGCTGATGGTGGAATAGGCCAGCAGACCCTTCAGGTCTTGCTGGAAGATCGCATAGAACGCACCCAGCATCAGCGTCGCCATGCCGGTCAGACCGACAAGGAAAAACCACTCATCGGTGCCCGACAGAACCGGCCATAGTCGGGCCAACAAGAAGACGCCAGCCTTCACCATCGTTGCCGAGTGCAGGTAGGCAGACACGGGCGTCGGCGCCGCCATCGCGTTGGGCAACCAGAAGTGAAAAGGGAATTGCGCGCTTTTCGTCAGTGCCCCGAGCAGGATCAGCACAAGGGCAGTCGAATAGAGTTCGTGCCCGCGGATCTTGTCGCCCGAGGCGAGCACAACGTCGAGATCGTAGCTGCCGACGATATGGCCGATGAGCATCAGGCCGACGAGCAGCGCGAGTCCACCAATGCCCGTGATCGTCAGCGCCATTCGCGCGCCGTCACGCGCCGCCTGGTTGTGGTGCCAGTAGCTGATGAGCAGGAAGGAGACGATGCTGGTCAGTTCCCAGAAGATCGCCAGCACGATCAGGTTGCCGGCAATAACCAGGCCCTGCATGGAACCCATGAAAGCGAGCAAGAACGAGAAGAACCGCGGCACAGGGTCCTTCGGCGACATGTAGTAGCGTGCGTAGATGACGACGAGCAGGCCAATGCCGGTGATCAGCACCGAAAACATCCAGCCGAAACCGTCCATGCGCAGGGTGAAATTGACGCCTAGCTCCGGCAGCCACTGCGCCTCGCGGCGGATCACGCCGCCTTCCCTGACTGCAGGGTACAGGAAGGCCGTGATCGTAAATGCTGCAAGCGAAACCAGCCCCGACAACCAGGCCTCAGCGTTGCGCGCGTTCCGGGGAAGCAACGAAGCCGCTACGCTGCCTGCGAACGGCAGCAACACCAAAAATAGTAGCAGGTTCGCGTCAGTCATTCCGCGTGATTCGGCAAAAGGGGAGTTGGGGGACCGGATTATTTGAAAAGCCGTAGATTCAGCCGCCCAGTCAACCCCTTATGCCGAAAAATTGGGATACTGCGTCGGCTTGGCGCAACCGCGCCAAAGATCATGCCCCGCCCGAACCTGCCGCAAGGGTAGACTTGACGGACTCTTCCTCCGGCACTTCCACCGTGACGGGGGCGGGAGAAGCCTGCATTTCATGCAGCCATTCGCGCCAGATAGCTACCAGCAACGCCATCAGCACCGGCCCGATGAACAGGCCAAGGAAGCCCATGGTCTTCACGCCACCGATCAGGCCAAAGAAGGTTGGCAGGAACGGCAGCTTGATCGGCCCGCCCACGAGTTTCGGGCGCAGCGTCTTGTCGACGATGAAGAGTTCGATCGAACCCCAGGCGAACAGGCCAAGGCCGGCAAAGGGTGAACCAGACGCAACCAGATAGAGAGAGACCAGCGTGAAGCTGAGCGGCGCACCGCCGGGGATGAGGGCCATGACGCCGGTGATGACGCCAAGGGTAACCGGCGAGGGCACGCCCGCGATCCAGTAGGCCGTGCCGAGAACGATGCCCTCGCCGATCGCGATCAGCGTCATGCCCATGACGGTCGAGCTGATCGTCGCCGGGACCACGCGCGAAATGCGCTCCCAGCGCATCGGCAGGATCCGCTCGCCCAGCGTGTCCACCTGCTTCACGAAGTTCTCCCCGTCCTTGTAGACGAAGAACAGCGCGATCAGCATGAAGAGCAGCGTTAGCAGGAGGTCGAAGAGACCGGTGCCGGCAGCAAGCACGGCGCGGTAGATCGAGCCGATATTCGCGCCGCTGACGATCTGCACCAGTTCGCCCAGCGCGCCCGGATGGCCGATGTAGCGCTGCCACTGCTCGTCGAGCCACGGCCCGATGCCGCCCGGCAGGGTGATCATCCATTCAGGCGGCGGTGAGCCGGTGCGGTTTGCCTCCACCGCCCAGGTGAACCAGACGCCGACTTCCTTGATCGTGTAACTGATGGCGAGCACCACCGGCACGACGAGGAAGGTAAGGATCAGCGCAATTGCGATCGAAGCCGCTAGTGGGCGATTGTTGCCGCAACGGCGCAGCAGGTCGCTGTAGACCGGCCAGCTGGCGAAACCGATCACCAGGGCCGCCAGGACTGGTACCAGAAAGCCATGGAAGAAGTAGATGCCGGCTGCAAACACCAGCACCAGCAGCCACCGCGCCGCCGAAAGAGGCGGTACCAGCGCGATCCGCGTCGGAGTGGCGGAGCCGAGCCAACGCGGTTCCTGCGGTTCGAGTGTCTTTTTCATCGCTTTCCGTCGCCTGATCAGATGGAGGCCAATCTGCAGCGGACGCCCATCAATCTGATGTGTCGCATCCGCGTTCCGACCGGGTCAAGACTCGGCCACCAATGAATGCCCCATACCACCGCATTTTGAGCGGTTTCATGGCACCATCAATGACAAAGGCTCCGGTCTCCAGTTTCCGCTAAAGGATCACCCTTGGATCAGGCTGTCCCCTAAGCCCGGTTTCGACCGCAAAGACGGCGCCAGCGAGCGGCTGGCTCGCAAGCGCTTCTGCAGATAAACCTTCCTGCGCAGTGGTCACGAAAAGCGTGGACCAGTTCGGGCCACCGAAGGCCGGACACGTGATCTGGCTCACCGGAAGCTCGATCCTGAGATCCTCGAGTCCGTTCGGCGCATAGCGCGCGACGGAGGATTTCGCCCAACACGCCACCCAGAGGAAGCCATCCGCATCGAAGATGGCTCCATCTGGACTTGTCGCGACCTGCCGCAGGTCGAGGAAAATCGTCCGGTCGCCCGTCGGCCAGCCGTCCCGGTCCAGTGCCTGGCGCCAGATGATGCGCTCCCGGCTATCAGCAAAACAGGCGAACTTGCCATCCGGCGAAAAGCAGGTGGCGTTGGGAATATCAATACCCGTGTAGAGGGCTCGCAGTTCGCCCCGATAGTAGCGGTAGATGGTGCCTAAGCCCGGTTCCGCCCTGCGTCCCATCGTACCGATCCAGAAGCCCCCTTTCGGGTCTGCCCGACCGTCATTGGTGCGCAGATCTGGCCGATCCGGCTCGATCCGGCAGATCGTCTCCCGCGAGCCGCTTTCGATATTAAAGCGCATCAGGCCGCCAGCCCCCGCTACAAGCAGGTTGTCGTGGTCGATCCAGCCGAGGGCGGAGACCGGCACATCGAAAGTCCACTCGAAGACCTTCTCCTCCTTCCGCGACCGCAGCTTCTGGCCGACGATGTCGACCCAGAAAAGCTGCTCCCTGTCCGGATGCCACAGCGGCCCCTCGCCAAGCGCACAAAGCCGATCATCAAAGACTCTTGGTTCCACCAGCCCCTCCCCTGGAACTTCAATCGAAGCACCTTGTGCCACAACTCGTCGTCTCGTGCAGCAGGGCGCGCGCCTATTAATGATTGCGGAACACAAATGGAACATATAGTGTTTTGTTCAGGGTTTGTTTTTCTGATTCCAAGGGGCGCCCGATGCTTACGCGCAAGCAACACGAACTGCTTCTCTTCATCCATGAGCGGTTGAAGGAGACGGGCATTCCTCCTTCATTCGATGAAATGAAGGAGGCGCTGGACCTTGCGTCCAAGTCGGGCATTCACCGCCTGATCACCGCCCTTGAGGAACGCGGCTTTATCCGCCGCCTACCTAACCGGGCGCGCGCCCTCGAGGTTCTGCGCCTTCCCGACTCGATCGCGCCGGGCCTCAACTCAGCGAAAAAATTCTCGCCGAGCGTGATCCAGGGCAGCTTGGGCAAGGCGCCGGAGCCTGCGCGCGTGCAGGTTCCGAGCAATGACGATGCCGCATCCGGCATCGCCATTCCGGTGATGGGTCGCATTGCAGCGGGCGTTCCGATCAGCGCGATTCAGCTGCAGACCCATTCGATTGCCGTGCCACCGGACATGCTGCGCGGCGGCGAGCACTATGCGCTCGAAGTCAAGGGCGACTCGATGATCGAGGCCGGCATCTTCGATGGCGACACGGTGATCATCCGAAACACCTCATCGGCAACCCCAGGCGACATCGTCGTCGCCCTCGTCGATGACGAGGAAGCAACGCTCAAGCGTTTCCGCCGGAAGGGCGACTCGATTGCGCTGGAAGCTGCGAACCCGGCCTATGAGACCCGCATTTTTGGGCCGGACCGAGTGAAGGTCCAGGGCAGGCTGGTCGGCCTCATCCGTCGCTACTGAACCGTTTCCTTAGTTTCACTGTTCGCGCCGGCCGCACCTTGTGTGGCCGTCGTTCGTTCAGGCAATCCGCGCGCAGCCCGCGAGAAGCGGCGATGATCATGCCACGGCCGGTATGGCATGCTGATGGCGTGCCGGATTTGCGCCCGACCTTGCGCGTCAAATCGAACTTCGGCTGCACCGTATAACGCCAGATCGCGCGTGGTGAGCGTCAACGTGCCTGAGCCCGCGCAGGGATCGCTCGATGTAGCATCGGCGAGCACGAGCAGCGCCGCCAGCCCGCACGCATCACGTGCCGCGTCCTCATCTGCCGTGTAGACAATCGTGTTTCCGTTTTCATGGCGGGCGGTGCAGGTCTTTCCTGAACAGATGAAGCCGTGTTCGAGCGAGTTGTCTTCGGCTTGCGGCCGCACTACCGTGGTTGCCCGCATCGCGCGCTGCCAATTTTCAAGCGCAAAGCCGCGCGGTCGCGACTGGTTGACGGCAACAGCCCCGTCCGACAGGCGCATCGCAACGAGCCTGCCGTCCTCGGCGATCAGGACGTCCGGTCGGGCGTCAACAAGAACAAGTACTGTCAGGCCTGCGGCGATCGGCGCTGCTGCCAGCCAGCGCAGGGACGTCTGCGACATCGTCAGGATTGCGAGGCCAGCGGCCAACAAGAGGACAGAAGCGCCGGGAATTGCACCGGTAGAGTCGTAGAACGAACGCTCCGCGAGCCACTGCGCGACCGTGATAACCGCCGCGATCCCCTCGCCCATCGCAAGCAGCGGGAGGGCGTCAAGCCCGAGCGGCATCAGGATCGACGCGGCAACCGCCATCGGCATCACCACCACCGACACGATCGGCATCGCCGCAAGATTGGCGAACAGGCCGAGTGGCGAAACTTGCTGAAAATGCCACGCGCTAAAAAGGGCCGTCGCACCCCCGGCGATGATCGATGTCGCGGCGAGGGCGATGGCAGCGGCGAAGGAGTACCGTACAATTCGTCCCGGAAAGGACGGCGTACTGCGCCGGCGTCGCGGCTCCTGTCCAGCGCGGTAGCTAGTCCAGGCAGCGTAAGACGCGACGAGTGCGGCGGTTGCTGCGAAAGACATCTGGAAGGAAGGTCCTGCCACCTCATGCGGCGAGATCAGCAAGATGATGATCGCCGAGATGGCGAGATTGCGCATGGTGAGCGCCGCGCGGTCGAACACGATCGCCAGCAGCATGACCGCAAGCATGATGAAGCTGCGCTGCGCCGCGACATCCGCCCCGGAGATGAGCAGGTAGAAGGCGGCGGCTAGCAGAGCGATCACCGCCGCATATTTCTTCACCGGCCGCCGCATCGCGAAATTGGGAGCGAGCGCGAAGACGCTGCGCAGTGCGACCATCAGCGTGCCGCCGACAAGGGCCATGTGCAGGCCGGAGATTGAAATGACGTGGTAGAGGCCAGTGATGCGCAGCGCCTCGTTGATCTGCTCCGGAATGCCGGCGCGGATGCCGGTGATCAGAGCGGCTGCAATGGCTCCTTCCGGACCGCCAATCGTCTCGGTGATCCGCGCGGCCATCTTCTGGCGTAGGGTTTGGACCCACGCCATTCCGCGCATCCAGAGGGCCGGCTCGGGCCTCTCGCCCTCCACAATCTCGGGAGCGCCCATGAAGAAGCCGATTGCACCGATGCCCGAAAAGTAACTCTGAAACGAGAAGTCATAGCTGTACGGCCGTACCGGACCCGAGGGCGAGATAAGCCTGACGACGCTTTCGATGACCTCTCCTATTCCGGCATTTTCCGGCATCGAACTCGCAGTGACACGTACGATGTCCGGCGCATAGCGCAGCACGGGCCGCCGGGTGTCGAGGACCCGAAGCGTCAGTCTCACCCGCCCGGAAGCCTGTTGCTCGATCAACTCCACGCGGCCGGTCAGCCTTGTGGTTACCTCCGAGCCGAGGATGCGCGTGCCTGCTGTAAGCGTTTCAATCTTGGCGCTCACAGCACCGCTGGCAACGAGCAGCCCTGACATGGCCAGCAGACGCCAGGCGAAGTGTGTGCGCAGCCACCAACAGAGACTCAGGAGGCCGAAGACGAGCGCAGTGAGCGGAAGAAGGGTGGGCTCGTGCGGCAGGGCGAAATAGGTGAGCGCCCCGGCACCAATAAAGACCGGAATACAAAGAAACGGCGTCCCGCGATCAATTTCAGCTTCAAACGCCGCGCGCGCTTCTTGTGATATCCGTCCAATCGCGGGCCTTTCCGAGGCGCGTGCGCCAGCTTATCCGGCCTCTTCTGCCGAAAATTTGGCTCCGGGCACCATCGGTTCGCGCGAGATCGGTCCCGCCGAAGAACAGGCGGCGCTCGTCAATTTCCGCATGCTCCTCCCCGCCCATGCCGCGTTTCCCAGCCCCGTAGGCGCTTGCACGATGAGGTCGCTATGCTACATGAGCGCCAGACAAATACCATCGGCCGTTCAACGGCCAGTTTTCTCATGGATGGATCCCGTGTCCGACAAGGTTGTCACCCGCTTCGCGCCCTCACCTACCGGCTTCCTGCACATTGGTGGTGCGCGCACCGCGCTCTTCAACTGGCTTTATGCCAACCACACCGGCGGCATCATGCTGCTGCGCATCGAGGATACCGACCGTGAGCGCTCGACCGAGGCGGCAACCCGGGCGATCCTCGACGGTCTGAAGTGGCTCGGGCTCGAGTGGGAAGGCGAGCCGATCTCGCAGTATCAGCGCGCCGACCGTCACCGCGAGGTGGCCGAGGAACTCGTCCGCATGGGCAAGGCGTATTACTGTTATGCGACCCCGCAGGAGCTCGAGGAGATGCGCGAGAAGGCTCGCGCAGAGGGACGCCCGCCGCGCTATGACGGCCGCTGGCGCGACCGCGATCCGTCCGAGGCACCGGCCGGCGTGAAGCCCGCGATCCGCATCAAGGCGCCTCAGGAAGGCGAGACGATCGTCTACGACAAGGTGCAGGGCGAGGTCCGCTTCCCGAACAAGGATCTCGACGATTTCATCATCCTGCGCTCGGACGGCAACCCGACCTACATGCAAGCCGTGGTCGTTGATGACCATGACATGGGCGTCACCCACATCATTCGCGGCGACGACCATCTGACGAATGCCGCACGTCAGACCATCATCTACCAGGCCATGGGCTGGGACGTGCCGGTCATGGCGCACATTCCGCTGATCCATGGTTCGGACGGTGCGAAGCTGTCGAAGCGCCATGGTGCGCTGGGCGTCGAAGCCTATCGCGCGATGGGCTATCTGCCCAAGGCGCTGCTGAACTACCTCGCCCGCCTGGGCTGGAGCCATGGCGATGACGAGGTCATGTCCATCGAGGACATGATCAGCTGGTTCGACATCGTGGACGTCAACAAGGGCGCCGCCCGTTTCGACTTCGCCAAGCTTGAGGCGCTCAACGGCATCCACATGCGCAACACCGACGACAAGGTGCTGCTCGACCAGTTCCTGGGCACCCTGCCCTACATCGAGGAGCGCGGCGCAATCCCCACCGAGCTCAGCGACGAGCAGAAGGCTAAGCTGCTCGCCGCGCTTCCGGGCCTCAAGGAACGTGCAAAGACGCTGGTGGAGCTGGCGGACAGCGCCCAGTACCTGTTCGTGCAGCGTCCGCTGAACCTCGACGAGAAGGCGACGCAGATCCTCGACGCGGATGCGCGCGCCACGATCGCCGGCCTCCTGCCGCGGTTTGAAGCCCTGGGCGAGTGGACCGCGGCATCGACCGAGTCGGTCGTGCGCGCCTATGCCGAGGAGACTGGACTGAAGCTCGGAAAGATCGCGCAACCGCTCCGCGCGGCCCTTACGGGACGTTCAACTTCGCCCGGCGTGTTCGACGTCCTGGCTGTTCTCGGACGCGATGAAAGTATTGCGCGCCTGGCTGATCAGGCCGCAGGCTGAAGATAACTTTTTGGGCAGCTGTTGCATTTTTGCGTTGCAACATCTGCCCGTCGGAATAGCTTGGCAGGCCAGTCCAAATCGGATAGCTAGGGCCCGCGATCGGAGGAACTCGCTGAGCGAAACTGATCGGTGGCGGGGAAACATATTTAAGAGGTGATTGTCATGAGCAGCACGGCCGCAACACTTGATTTCAAGGGAAAACCCACTGAATTCAAGGTGCGACAAGGGACGGTGGGGCCGGACGTCATCGACATCAGCTCCCTCTACAAGGAGACCGGCGCTTTCACCTACGATCCGGGTTTCACCTCGACCGCAAGCTGCGAGTCCAAGATCACCTACATCGACGGTGACCAGGGCGTCCTGCTGCACCGTGGCTATCCGATCGAGCAGCTCGCCGAGCACGGCGACTTCCTCGAGACCTGCTACCTGCTCCTCTACGGCGAGCTGCCGACCAAGGCGCAGAAGGAAGACTTCGACTACCGCGTCACGCACCACACCATGGTGCACGAGCAGCTGTCGCGCTTCTTCMCCGGCTYCCGCCGCGACGCCCACCCGATGGCTGTCATGTGCGGTGTCGTCGGCGCGCTTTCGGCCTTCTACCACGACTCCACCGACATCTCCGATCCGCATCACCGCATGGTCGCGTCGATCCGCCTGATCGCAAAGATGCCGACGATCGCAGCGATGGCCTACAAGTACCACATCGGACAGCCTTTCGTTTACCCGAAGAACGAGCTGTCCTTCGCGGCCAACTTCCTGCACATGTGCTTCGCGGTTCCCTGCGAGGAGTACAAGGTCAACCCGATCCTCGCTCGCGCGATGGAACGCATCTTCATCCTGCACGCCGACCACGAGCAGAACGCGTCCACCTCGACCGTCCGCCTCGCCGGTTCGTCGGGCGCCAACCCATTCGCCTGCATCGCGGCCGGCATTGCCTGCCTGTGGGGCCCGGCACACGGCGGCGCGAACGAGGCTGCGCTCAACATGCTGGCCGAGATCGGTTCCGTTGACCGTATTCCGGAATTCATCGCCCGCGCGAAGGACAAGAACGATCCGTTCCGCCTGATGGGCTTCGGTCACCGCGTCTACAAGAACTACGATCCGCGCGCCAAGATCATGCAGAAGACCTGCCATGAGGTGCTCGGCGAGCTCGGCATCAAGGACGATCCGCTGCTCGACGTCGCGATGGAGCTCGAGAAGATCGCCCTGACCGACGAGTACTTCATCGAGAAGAAGCTGTACCCGAACATCGACTTCTACTCGGGCATCACGCTGAAGGCGCTCGGCTTCCCGACGACCATGTTCACCGTGCTGTTCGCCGTCGCGCGCACCGTCGGCTGGGTCGCACAGTGGAAGGAAATGATCGAGGATCCGCACCAGAAGATCGGCCGTCCGCGTCAGCTCTACACCGGCCATACCCTCCGCGACTATGTGCCGATCGCTCAGCGCTGATCGCAAAAGATCTAAAGAGAAGGGGCGCCTCGGGCGCCCCTTTTGTTTTGCCGGTTGATTTCGGCGGGAAATTGCGGCAGTGGCGGCGGGTCGATGCTAGCGCCCCATGCGGCGGAGGACGACTTCCGCAGCCAAATCGCCGGGAGGTTTCGGCATCTTCATGCGCCGCGCCACGTGCAGAAGGCCGTCGATCTGCGCGATGCGGGCGGGCGTGTCCGCCCACAGCTGCTCGATGAGCCGAGCTAGATATTCGGGCCTAACGAAGTCGTTGTAGAACTCCGGTACGACCGGCCAGTCGACGATGAGGTTCGGCAACGCCGCCGACCAGGTGGTGACGAACCGCATCAGCTGCGATGCCATCCAGTCGGGCCGGTAGCAGGAAATCATCGGCACACGCGACAAGGCTAGTTCCAGCAGGACCGTGCCCGAGGCTGCGAGGGCTGCATCCGCCTCGCCGAATGCCTGCCACTTCTCTTCCGCAGACTCAACAAACCGCGGCCACACGGGCCACTCGAGGCAGCCGTCGCGAACGATTTGGGCGACATGCGGCACCGTCGGGACCACGACCTCAAAGTCATGGCCGCGCTTAGCAAGGATGCCGACGGTTTCCCCGAACGGCCGCAACAGGCGGCGCACTTCGCTGCGACGAGAGCCCGGCAGGACCAGCAGTGTTCTGCGTCCTTCACGGATGCGCTCGGTCTGCATCTGTGCTGCCTGCGCAACGCCTGGATTGGCGGCCAGACGGTGGCCCACATAAGTGCCTTGCGGGCCATCGAGTGTCCGCAGCGCTTCCGGTTCGAACGGTAGCACGCAGAGAATTTCATCGATGTAGGGCTTCATCGACGGCGCCCTGCCCGGCCGCCATGCCCACACACTGGGACAGACGTAGTGGATGATCGGGATCTTGGGATCGGCCTCGCGGACCTTCTTCGCTACGCGCAGCGCAAAGTCCGGGCTATCGATGGTGACGAGGCAATCGGGCCTCGCGGCAACGATGTGCGCGGCCGTCTGGTTGATGCGACGGATCAGCTTCGGCAGTTCCTTTACCACTGCCGTGATGCCCATAAGGGCGATCTCGGAGCCATCGAACAGCGGCTCCATCCCGGCTTCGCGCAGATGCCGGCCACCGACGCCGCATAGCTCGACCGGCCGACCGGTGATCCTGCGGAGCGACTCGGCAAGATCGACGCCGAGAAGGTCGCCGGACTCCTCGCCGGCAACCATGGCGATGCGCAGCGGGCGCTCCGAAGTCATATGTCCTCCTTGGCAGCCTGCGGCTCGATGCCGACGACGAACAGGCCGAGCTCATCGGCCCGGGCAATGGCGCGGTCAAAGTCGAGGATGAAGCAGCCACCCGCCTCGACGGCGACGCCTGCTAACCCGGCCCGGTTGGCCTGATCCATCGTGTCGGGGCCAATGGCCGGAATGTCTGCCCGGCGCTCCTGCTGCGGCTTGAGGCGCTTCACGAGCACGCCCCGCTTCTTGCCGGCCAAACGCCCGTGCCCGCGCAGGGACGCCGTGCGTTCGAGCAGTCCTTCGGTACCCTCAATGCCTTCGAGGGCAATGACGCGGCCGCCAATAGCAACAGCCGCCTGGCCAATGTCGAGCTTGCCGATGAGTTCGGCCGCCTGCGAAGCAGCCTCAATGTCCCGCTGATCGGCCCTGTTGGGAGCTTCTTTCGTCAGAACGCCAGCAGGTGCCAGCAGGTCAGGCACCACTTCATGCGAACCGACCACGCGGAATCCCTGCTTTTCGATCGCGCCGATAACCGTTCGCAACAGGCCATCGTCGCCGCGCATGAGGCCGGTGATGACGCGCGAGACCAGGCGCATCAGCGTCCAGTTCCATTTCATGCCGGTAAGTTTCGGCCGGCGGCCGACGCTGCCGGCCAGGATCACATGCGTGATCTTTTCCTGCGTGAAGCGATCGAGCAGCGGCCCGAAGTCCTCGAGCCTCACCGTGGTCTGCGCGATGCCGGAAAAGTCTGCTTCGGCAGCCTCGCCCTGGAGAACGGCGACGAACGGATTGTTGCCCCGCTCGGCCAGCGTGCGGGCTACCGCTACGGGAAGCGCGCCGCCGCCAGCTATGATGGCGACGCGTCCATCCGGAATATGCCTGATCTGCTTGTCTTCGTCAGTCGATGTCATCATGGGCATCATCGCGGTCACCCAATGCCGGTACCACGAAATGCCGCTTGCCGCGACTGGTCATGAAGTCGAGGATCTCGATGACCTCGGGGATGTCCGCAAACTCCTTGCGGACGGCCTCGGCGTTCTCCGCCACCGTGCCGCTCGACGAGAACAGCATGCGGTAAGCCGCGCGCATCGCCTGCAGCTGCGTGCGGGTCATGCCCGAGCGCTTCAGCCCGACGACGTTGAAGCCGTGCAGGGTTGCACGGTTACCGACCGCCATGGCGAAGGGAATGACGTCGCCGACGATCGCCGAGCAGCCGCCCAAGAAAGCGCGGCGGCCGATGCGGCAGAACTGGTGCACGGCCGTGAGGCCGCCGATGATGACATGATCGCCGACCTCGCAGTGGCCGCCGAGGGTCGCGCCGTTGGTAAGCGTGACGTTGTTGCCCACCACGCAGTCGTGCGCAATATGTGAATAGGCCAGCAGGAAGCAGTTGTCGCCGACCACTGTAGCGCCCGAACCTGCGTCAGAGCCCTTGTGAATGGTCACCGACTCGCGGATGTCGCAATTCTTGCCGACGATGAGCGTCGTGCGGCCGCCCTTGTGCTTGGTGTCCTGCGGCAGGCCACCAAGCGCGGCAAACGCTTGAATACGGGTGCCCTCGCCGATCGTCGTGGCGCCCTGGATCGATACGTGGTTTGCGAGATGAACGTTGTCACCCAGCACCACGTCCGGCCCCACATAGCAGAAGGGACCCACATAGACGCCAGTTCCGAGCTGTGCGCCCGTTTCGACGAGCGCACTCGGATGAACAAAAGTCTCGGAAGTCAAAAAAAATCTCCGTCAGCTCGCCGTCTTCGGCGACATCATGGCCGAAATTTCGGCCTCGGCAACCTTGTTGCCTTCAACAATTGCTTCGCAGGCGAAACGCCAGATGTTGCCGCGCTGCTTGAGCTTCTTCACGTGGATCTCGAGGCGGTCACCGGGGACGACAGGCTTGCGGAACTTCGCGTTGTCGATCGTCATGAAGTAGACCAGCGAAGGCTTGTCGAGTCCGGTCTTGCGGATGCAGATCGCGCCGGCCGTCTGCGCCATGGCCTCGATGATGAGGACGCCCGGCATGACAGGCTGTTCCGGGAAATGTCCTGTGAAATGCGGCTCGTTGAAAGTGACGTTCTTGATGCCGATCGCGGAGTTGTCTTCATCGATCTCGATGACGCGGTCGATCAGCAGAAACGGATAGCGGTGCGGCAGCAGCCGCATAATCTGCAGAATGTCGAGGCTTTCAAGCGTGTTGCCCTGAGTTTCCTCAGCCATCGCCCTGTCCCTTCTCTGTTCTTGGAGTAATCAGTTTCCGGATAGCGGCGACTTCGCGGAAGAAATCCTTGATCGGCCGCGCGGGGGCGCCAGCCCACCGTTCGCCGGCCGGAATGTCGTTCATCACACCCGACCTGGCGGCGATCTGCGCGCCGGAGCCTACATTGATGTGATCGGCAATGCCGACGCTACCGCCCATCATCACGCCATCGCCGAGGGTGACTGAGCCGGAAATTCCGCACTGGCCCGCAATCAGGCACGCACGACCTATACGTACGTTATGCGCAATTTGGACCAGATTATCGATTTTCGATTTCTCGCCGATTATAGTGTCCGACAGCGCGCCGCGGTCAATGGTGGTGTTGGCCCCGATCTCGACATCATCCTGAATGATCACGCGACCAACCTGAGGCATCTTTTCCGGGCCGGTACGGCCGCCGACAAAGCCAAAGCCATCCTGGCCGACGCGAACGCCGGCGTGGATAATCACTCGGTTGCCGATCATCGCGTGCTGGACGCTGGCGCCGGGGCCGACAAAGCATTCGCGGCCGATCTTGCAGTTGGCGCCAATGACCGAGTTGGGGCCGATGATGGACCCCTGGCCTATTGCGGCATCAGCGCCGATGACCGCGCCCGGCTCGACGATCACGCCTGCTTCAATGGTCGCGCTCGGATGAACGAAGGCAGTCTTCGAGATCCCGGTCTCACCGGTCACCGAGACCGGACGCGCAGCGGCGGGGAACAGCAAGCGGCCGATGCTCGCAAAATCCTGCTGCGGTGCCTTCGAAACGAGAACGGCAATACCAGCCGGCACGTCTTTCGACACGTCGTCGGTGCACAGCAACACGCCGCCAGCAATGCCCTTGAGCAGGCCGGCGTTGCGGCGGCCTTCGACAAAGACAAGCGCACCGGCGCCGCCGTTTTCGGCGGACGCCAGTGACGACACTGTCATCGAAGCATGTTCAGGAGTGCGAAGCTCCGCCCCCGTCAGCGCCGCAATTTCAGCTGCGGTGAAAGTGCGCGACGCTTGAAAGAAAACCGGGTCCGTCATGCGAGCCTTCTTATCCGGGCCGCGAGCGGCCCGGAAGAGTTGTTGCTGTGACTAGAACCGGGTCGACATGCCGAAGCTGAACTCCTGCACCCGGTCGGTAGCTTCCTTCTTGAAAGGCACAGCGTAGTCGACGCGCAGCGGACCGAACGGCGAGGCCCAGATGATGCTGGCGCCGGCAGAAGCACGCCACTCCATCGAGGTGCCTGCAGCGTTCGCAAGATCGTTGCCGTAGAGCGTTGCAGCGTCGACAAACGCGGCACCCCGGAAGCCAAGGCTTTCCGACAGCAGCGGCAGCGGGAATTGCACTTCAGCAGAAGCATTGAAGTAGGTCGTACCACCCAGGTGACGGCTATCATAACCCGGCGCAACCGTCGTGTCATACGGACCGAAACCGTTGTGCCTGAAGCCACGGATCATGCGGTCGTTGCCCTGGAAGTGGTCGAACACCCGCAATTCACCCGAGCCGTAGCTCATAATGTGGCCGGCGCCCACCGAGAGAAGGCCAACCAGGTCGAGCTCATCGACCAGCGGCTTGTAGTAGCTGCCGCGAGCCGTGAACTTCGCCCACTTTGCATCTCCACCAAGGCCGGCCACTTCGGTCGTGAAGTTGGCGTAGATGCCGTTGCGGGGGTTCTGGATATTGTCGATCGTGTTGTAGATCAGCGAGCCACTGACCGACGATTTCGTCCAAGTTCCCTCGCCGATTGCCTCACGAATATGACGCGATAGCACTGCATCATCATCACATTTATTGTCCGAACCAACGAAGCAATCGTCGTCGTACTTGTACTTTTCCTGCGTGTAGTTGTACGCCACCTGCGTGGTGAGACCCTGCGTGATCGGCAGGCCGAAGCGGATCGTGCCACCGGTCAGCTGGCTGTGGTACTCATCGTACTCGCGGGTGTTGCGGTAGATGTCAAAGCCAGCGGAGATACGACGGCCGAGGAAGTATGGCTCGGTGAACGACAGCTGGTAGTCGCGCGAGTTCTTGCCGCCACCGCCGGCGAGACGGATCGACTGGCCGCGACCGAGGAAGTTGCGCTCTGCAATCGAGCCTTCAACCGAGAAACCGCCGGTCGGACCACCACCGGTCGCGTAACCGCCACCGATCGACAGCTCACCAGTCGACTTCTCGACTACGTCGACAACCAGAACAACCTGGTCAGGCTCGGAGCCCGGAGCGGTCGCAATGTTGACGGTCTGGAAGAAGTCCAGAGCCTCAAGACGGCGCTTGGCGCGCTGAATCAGGACCTGGTTGAAAGCGTCACCTTCGCTGACATCGAACTCGCGACGAATGACGTAGTCACGGGTGCGGCTGTTGCCGCGGATCTCGATGCGCTCAATGTAGGCACGAGGACCCTGGTCGATCGTGTAGACGACCGAGATCGTACCGTTCTCGAAATTGCGGTCACCGCGAGGGGTAACCTGCGCGAATGCGTAGCCGAGGTCAGCAGCGCGCTCGGAAAGGCCGAGAAGCGTGTCCTCGACGTCCTTGGCCGAGTAGTACTTGCCCTCGACGGTCTTGATCTGCGAGCGCAGGACTTCTGGCGACAGGCCTTCGACCGTGCTCTCGACCTCGATCGAGCCGAAGCGGTAGCGCTGACCTTCATCGACGACGAAGGTGATGTCGTAGGAGTTGGTCTGGTCGTTGTGCTGCGCGGACGACGAGATCACACGGAAGTCGGCATAGCCGCGGTTGTAGTAGAAGCGACGCAGCGCCTCTTCGTCGGCACGCAGACGGTCGGCGTCATAGATGTCGTTGCGGGTCAGCCACGACATAACGCCCGAGCGCTTCGTCGAGATGACGTCGCGCAGGCGGCTGTCGGAGTAGGCCGAGTTGCCATCGAAGGTGATCGACGAAATCTTGGTGCGGCCGCCCTCTTCCACGTTGAAGACGACGTTGACGCGATTCTCGCCGAGGTCGACGACCTGGTAGGAAACATTCGCACCCTCGCGGCCGACGCGAGCGTAGGCCTGACGGATGGTTTCGGCGTCAGCCTCGGCGGTCGCGCTGGAGAACGAGCCGCGCGGCTGCAGCTGGATCTGACGGATAAGGTCCTCGTCCTTCAGGCGCTTGTTGCCCTGGAACAGCACCTGGTTGACGATCGAGTATTCGTCGACGGTGACGACGAGCGCGCCGCCAGCCTGGTTGATGCGCACGTCGGAGAACAGGCCGGTAGCGAACAGGCGCTTCACAGCCTCATCGACGTCGTCGTTGTTGAAATTCCTGCCGGGACGGATCGCGATGTTGCTGCGGATCGTCTCCGCGTCCACGCGGCGGTTGCCGCGGACTTCGATCCTGTTGACCACGGCGGCTTCTGCGACGGCCACGGTTGCCAGCTGCAATGCACCAGCGCCGCTCACCACAACGCCGGCCGAGATAGCGATCGCCGAAACGGCGCCGAACAAATTAGAAGCTGCCTTCATTGGGCTCTGAAACCTTTTATTCTCGTAGTCCCCACGGCGAGAACACCGGACGTGGCTGTCACAAGTGTCGTACCGTATTACCCGGATTTCGCCTACACGCAAGGGTTCTGGTTAAGATCCATTTACTTAATCACCGGCCGTGGCATTAGCGTCACGGATAAGCCGCGCCATGGTAAATGCGCCGTCAATTTCGTTAGCAAGCCGATCATTTCGTTCATCTTTTAGCAACCAAACAGGTCGTTCCAGAACACGAACATCATGAAGCCGAGCACAACCAGCAGGCCCGCCCGGTAGAACATCTCCATCACGCGCTCAGACACCGGACGGCGCAAGGCGGCTTCCGCTGCGTAAAACGCCAGATGTCCGCCATCAAGAGGGGGAATCGGCAGGAGGTTGAGAATCCCAATTCCAACCGACAGCATCGCCACCAACTGAACCAGCCACTCGAAGCCGAGCGCAGCCGCCTTCCCTGCCATATCGGCAATTCTGACCGGTCCGCCGAGCTGGCAGCGGTCCTCCCGCCCCGTCACGAAGCGCTGGAAGAACTGGCCAGTACGGGCGATGATGTGGCCCGTCTCCTTCGTCGCCTCGACCAGCGCCTCGCCCAGCCCGTATTCGATGTGGCGCGGCTGGCCGAGTTCCTGATTGTTGACGACACCGATGACGCCGATGCGAATGGTGTTGCCGAGCGCGTCTTGCTGCTCAACCAGCTGAGGTGTCGCGGTCAGGGTCACCTCCTTCTCGCCACGCAACATGACGAAAGTGATGGTATCGCCGGCGCGCCCCGAAACCAGGCGCTGAACGTCGCCGAATGTCGTCACGCGCTTACCATCGACCGAAACGAAACGGTCACCCGGCTGAAAGCCCGCCTCTTCGGCAGCGCTGCCGGGGCGCACCTCGGCCACCATCGGCTCCGACACGTAGCGGCCATAGAGCGAGAACATCACCGCAAAGACGGCAATCGTCAGCAGGAAGTTGGCGAAGGGGCCGGCAAAGACAGTCGCAGCACGCTTCCAGACCGGCTGGAGATGGAACGCGCCCTTGCGCTCCTCCGGCGTCAGCACGCCCGTATCCTGCGTCGAGGGATCGCTGGTCACGCTCATGTCGCCGACGAATTTCACGTAGCCGCCGAGCGGAATGGCGGAAAGCTTCCAGCGGGTCCCCTTGCGATCGAAGAAGCCGAACAGCTCTGGGCCGAAGCCGATCGAGAACTCTCGCACGCCGATACCGCACCAGCGGCCGACGAGGTAGTGCCCCATTTCGTGCACGAAGACGACGACGGTCAGCACGAACAGGAAGGGAATCAGCGTCGTGAAGATGATGTTGTCGAGGCTGAAGAATGTGCCCAGGATGTCGTTCACTTCGGTTCTTGCCCGCTCTTGTTCCTTCGCCCAGATACAGGATCAATACGGGCAAATCCGTGTCCGAAGCTGACCATAGTGGACAGTTCCGCGGTGGTCACCGGGCGAACAGGAAATGAGCGGGGAAATCTGGTGACACGAATACCGCACCCAGGATGAACAGCGCGGCCGCTGCCGCTACCAACCCGTCGACGCGGTCCATCACCCCACCGTGGCCCGGAATGAGCTGGCTCGAGTCCTTTACCCCGTAGCGCCGCTTGATGGACGATTCGAACAGGTCGCCGATCTGCGAGATCGCGGACAGCACCAAGATGAGGACGAACAGCGCCACGATGTTCCAACTGGTGCCATAGGACCACGCGACGATGAGGCCCGCAACGACAGCACCCAGCGTGCCGCCGATGGCGCCGCTCCAGGTCTTGCCGGGCGATATGGAAGGCGCGAGCTTCGGGCCGCCGAACTTCCGGCCGACAAAATATGCGGCAATGTCGGTCGCCCATACGACCGCGAAGAGGAAGATCGTGACCGCAAGGCCGGACGAATCGTCGTTGCGCAGGGCAGCGAGCGAAATGGCGCTGATGCCGGCATAGATAACGCCGAGCGACGGCCAGAGGCCGGATTTCGTCGCCACGCCGTAGATCAGCACGACCAGGAAAACCGCCACGAGAACAATCAGCGTCGGCAAGATGGGATAACCGATGACGAGAAGCGCAAGAACGGGCAGGAACAGGAGCCCTAAGAGGACGCGGTGAACCACTTTCTCCTTCGGCAGCACCATGCTGGTCCACTCGTAGAGAATCGCCGCGCCGATGACGGCCGACAGCAGCCGATACCAGAAGCCGCCAGCCCAGGTCAGAGCAAGCACGACGATCGCAAGCACGATTGCCGACATCATGCGAAGCTGCAAATTGCTGTGACTGCCCGCCGCCGTCATAGGGCGACGTCCCGTGCCGGCGTCACGCCGCCAAACCGGCGCTCCCTCGCCTCAAAGCTCTTGATAGCTCCCAGCAACTCGGCCTTGCCGAAGTCGGGCCAGTAGCACGGCAGAAAGACCAGCTCGCTGTAGGCCCCCTGCCAGAGCAGGAAGTTCGACAGGCGCAGCTCGCCGCTGGTTCGGATGATGAGATCCGGATCCGGCACGAAGTGCGTGTCGAGGAATGTTGCGAAGCTCTCCTGGGTGATATCTTCCGGACGGATCGAGCCGGCGGCAACCGCCTCGGCAATCGAACGCGTCGCCCGGACGATCTCGTCGCGGCTGCCATAGTTGAAGGCAATCACCAGGTTGAGCGACGTATTGTCAGCGGTCAGGCTCTCGGCCTCCTCAATGAGGAGACGAATGTCTTTGGCGAGCCCTTCGCGGGCACCGATCATCCGAACACGGACACCAGCCTTGTGCAGCTCCGCGAGATCGCGGCGGATGAAGGTCTTCAGCAGGCCGAGGAGATCGCTGATCTCCGACTGCGGCCGCGACCAGTTTTCGGAGGAAAATGCGTAGACGGTAAGCCACGGAATCCCGAGGTCGCCTGCGGTCCGCACGGTCTGGCGCAGCGCCTCGACGCCGGCCCTGTGCCCCGCAATGCGCGGCAGGCCGCGAGCTTTCGCCCACCGGCCGTTGCCGTCCATGATGATCGCGATGTGCTCGGGTTTCAAATCCCGGTTCCTTTCCCCCGAGAAGCAGACCAGGCGTCAGGCCGCGAGGCCTAGACCTGCATGATCTCTGCTTCCTTCTCGGCGAGCAGCTTATCGATCAGTGCGATCGTGTCATCCGTAATCTTTTGGATACGGTCCGACTGAACGCGGGCATCATCCTGACTGATGACACCATCCTTCTCCGCCTTCTTCGAGGCGTCGATGCCGTCGCGGCGTACGTGGCGAGCGGCGACACGCGCGTTCTCAGCGTACTGATGAGCGATCTTCACGAGCTCCTTGCGGCGCTGCTCGTTGAGCTCCGGCAGAGGAATGCGCAGGGTCGTGCCGTCAACAATCGGGTTGAAGCCGAGGTTCGACTCGCGGATGGCGCGATCGACCGCACCCACCAGCTGCTTGTCCCAGACGGATACCGAGATCATTCGCGGCTCCGGAACGCTGACCGTACCCACCTGGGAGATCGGCATGGTCGAGCCGTAGGCCTGAACCTGGATCGGATCGAGCAGGTTTGCCGAGGCGCGCCCAGTGCGCAGCGAGGCAAGGTCATGCTTGAAAGCGTTGACGGCGCCGTCCATGCGACGCTGAATGTCGTTGAAATCGACTCCGTTGGTCATCGGTAATCCTCCGCTGCCTTATAGTCGGCGCTGATTGTGGGAAATCTAGGAGCTGGCTTCGTCACGTGTCGCTGACGACCGTACAACGGCCTTCGCCACGCAGGACCGCGCCGAGCCCGCCCTTTTCATGAATCGAGTAGACGATTATCGGAATGTTGTTCTCACGCGCAAGCGCAATCGCCGCCGTATCCATGACCGCAAGGCCCTCGCGGATGACCTGCTCGTGCGTGATTTTGTCGTACCGCGTCGCGTTCGGGTCCTTCTTGGGATCGGCCGAGTAGACGCCATCAACCTGGGTGCCCTTGAACAGCGCGTCAGCGCCGATTTCTGCAGCTCGCAGGGCCGCGGCGGAGTCGGTCGTGAAGAACGGGTTGCCGGTACCGCCTGCAAAGATGACGACCTTGCCCGCATTCATGTAGGCGGTCGCCTGGCGCTGCGAAAAGCTCTCGCAGAGCTCAGGCATGGCGATGGCGGAAAGCACGACCGCGTCGACGCCGGCCTTGATGAGCGAGGTGCGCAGGGCGAGCGAATTGATAACCGTCGCCAGCATGCCCATGTGGTCGCCCGTCACGCGGTCACCGCCCTTCGAGGCAACCGCCACGCCCCGGAAGATGTTGCCACCGCCGATGACGACGCCCACCTCGACGCCCATCTCGCGGGCTTCCTTGATGTCGGCGGCAATACGATCTGCCACCTCGACATCGATGCCAAATCCCTGATTGCCCATGAGGGCCTCGCCCGAAGCCTTCAGAAGGACGCGACGATATTTTGGCGTGTTCGGCATGGGCTCCCTCGGCAAATTCATGAATGCGGTGCCCCGATACACGAAGGGCGCCGCGATGTCACGCGGCGCCCTGTCGTTACCAGTGAATGGCTGGGAAGAACGATTAGCTCTTGACCGCAGCTGCAACCTCGGCAGCGAAGTCGGTCTCTTCCTTCTCGATGCCCTCGCCGAGAGCGAAGCGGACGAAGCCGGTGATCTTCGCCGGAGCGCCGATTTCCTTCTCGGCTTCCTTCAGGGCCTGCTCGACGGTAACGTCCGGGTTCATGACGAAAGCCTGCTTCAGCAGCACGACTTCCTCGTAGAACTTGCGCATGCGGCCTTCGACCATCTTCTCGATGATGTTCTCCGGCTTGCCGGACTCGCGAGCCTGGGTCGAGAAGATTTCCTTCTCGCGGGCAACGGCGGCCGGATCGACCTCTTCAGCGGTCAGAGCGAGCGGGCTGGTAGCAGCAACGTGCATCGCGACCTGACGGCCGAAAGCTCGGGCAGCGTCAGCATTGCCCGAAGTCTCGATAGCAACGAGAACGCCGAGCTTGCCGAGGCCGTCAGAAACCGCGTTGTGGATATAGGTCGCGACCGTGCCGGTCAGCTTGGCCGAGCGGCGCAGGTTCATGTTCTCGCCGATGGTGCCGATGGCGTCCTTGATGGTGTCGGCAACCGACTTGCCGTCTGCATAGCCAGCAGCGGCAACAGCCTCGACCGAACCGTCGGTGCCGAGAGCAACCGTGGCGATCTTGCGAACCATGTCCTGGAAGGCGTCGTTGCGGGCAACGAAGTCGGTCTCGGAGTTCACCTCGACGACGACGGCGCCGTTGTCGTCGGCAGCGACGGCAACCAGGCCCTCAGCAGCGGTACGGCCGGCCTTCTTGTCGGCCTTGGCAATGCCCTTGGCGCGCAGCCAGTCGACAGCGGCCTCGAGGTCGCCGTTGGTCTCGGCCAGCGCAGCCTTGCAGTCCATCATGCCCGCGCCGGTCATCTCGCGCAGTTGTTTGACCTGTGCAGCAGAAATGCTCATTGTCGCCTCTTCAAATCCGGTATTTTCAAAAGAGCGCGGCGCACCATGGATTTCCAGGTGCGCCTGCCCGAAGTTCAAGTCTGCAGCCGCACGAAGCGGCCAACGGGATTACGCGTCGTTGCCGTCTGCTTCGAGCGTCGGCTCAACCGGAGCTTCTTCCGAAGCGCCGAGGTCCATGCCCAGAGCACCCTGCTGACGAGCGATACCGTCGATCGCAGCGCGGGAAACCAGGTCGCAGTAGAGCTGGATAGCGCGTGCGGCGTCGTCGTTGCCCGGGATCGGGTAGTCGACCTTGTCCGGATCGCAGTTCGAGTCGACGATCGCGACGACCGGGATGCCAAGGCGCTTGGCTTCCTGGATGGCGATAGCTTCCTTGTTGGTGTCGATCACGAACATCAGGTCCGGGGTCGAGCCCATGTCCTTGATACCGCCGAGAGCCTTGCTCAGCTTCTCACGCTCGCGCTCGAGGTTCAGGCGCTCCTTCTTGGTGAAGCCGAGGGCTTCGCCAGCCAGCAGCTCGTCGAGCTTGCGCAGGCGCTGGATCGAGTTCGAGATCGTCTTCCAGTTGGTCAGCATGCCGCCGAGCCAACGCGAGTTGACGTAGTACTGAGCCGAACGGGCAGCAGACTCAGCAACGATGTCCGAAGCCTGACGCTTGGTGCCGACGAACAGGACGCGACCGCCGCGAGCAACGGTATCCGAAACGACCTTGAGAGCCTGGTGCAGCAGCGGCACGGTCTGCGAAAGGTCGATGATGTGGATGTTGTTGCGAGCGCCGAAGATGTACGGAGCCATCTTCGGGTTCCAGCGGTGGGTCTGGTGGCCGAAGTGAACACCAGCTTCCAGGAGCTGGCGCATGCTGAAATCAGGCAGTGCCATTTTCTTTTTCCTTTCCGGTTAGCCTCCACGGACATGACGAGAAGCGGAGCYCCCCGCCACCGGCGGTCGCAGCCGGATTTCTCCCGGATGAAACCAAGTCCGCGTGTGGAATGGTCGCGCATATATAGGCGACGAAGAGAAAAGGCAACCGTCCGGCTAAACAAGCTGACGGCGTTGTTTTTCGCCCGGCCGCCTCACCCCGCGGTACACCGCAAGAATTTCTGCCCGGCTTACCGCCAGCGCGCCCATGCGGATGGCGCGGTCCCGCTCAAATCCCGTGATGTCGTAGTGAGGCGCTGCCGTCTTCGGCGGCCCCTGATAGGAGGAGCGATGCACGCCGAGCCGTGCCGCGAAGCGATGCAGCTCCTCTTCCGAATCGGCCATCAGGTGGCACCACTTGCGACCGGCAAAGTTCCAGATCGCATCATCGACGTAGACAGCCATGGGCAGCCGTTACTGGGCGCAGTCCTTTGCCGGCTCGAACAGGGCGAGATCGACCAGCGTGCCGGTCATGGAGAAGTCGCCGTAGTCCATGACGAGGTCGCGGGTAATGCCGCTCTCGTGCAGCTTGAAGCTGATCCGGTAGGTAGGGATCTCCTCGCCCTGATCTCCCTTGAGATCGAAATAGGCGATGTCGACTGGCCAGAACTCATCATCGGCGAGCGTCTTGATCGCCTTACGTTCCGGATCATTCGCAGCTGGCGTTGAACCCTTGCCGATAATGACAGTGGTCGTCATGATCCGGTCGGCATCTTCCGAACCGTCAAACAGCGTCGTCTCGTAGAAGGTCTCGCCCTTGCGGGCGTTGTCGAGCAATTCGAGGAGATGCTGCGTCGGGAACTGAGTCTTCTCGAGCGCAAATTCCTGCTTCTCCGGCTTTTCGAGCGACACGACCGTCTCGCTGCCTTCGGTCTTGGCGGAGCCCCTCACTTCCTTGTCCATCACCGAGTCGACGAAGGAGCGCGTGACGAAGTTGAAGGTCTTGCCGTCACCGTCTTCGAAGGTGGTCGTCTGCTGGTCGGTGATACGCGTGATGTCGGGGGTGTCGATCTGCGTCACGAAGCGGAACTTTACCGTATAGGCGTCACACTCCGAGCCGTTGAACTCATAGACCATGCGGCCGACGATTCCAGTGATGCCGGAACGATCCGAGGCATTCTCGAGGGCAAGGTCGTAGACCGCGCGGTGGGGTAAAAGCGGACCTGCCTGAGCAGGGAGCGCAGCGGACAGGACGAACGGCAAGGCAAGGCACGCGGCGCGCATGTGTAATCTCCCCGACGCGGCGATGCCGCAAACTGGTATTTAACAGAAAGGCTATTCGTGGCAGAAGCGGGGCATCACAGCGCCTGACCCGCGCCTGCGCGCAAGCATAGGGAAGAGAGCATGAGCGACACAATCCAAAAACGGCTGGCCGATCTTGGCGTCACCATTCCTGCTGCAGCTGCCCCTGCCGCCAATTATGTCCCGTTTGCACAGAGCGGCAACCTGCTTCTCACGGCCGGTCAGCTGCCGCTGGTCGACGGCAAGCTGATTTCGACCGGCCTTCTCGGCCGTGACGTCGACACCGAGGCCGGCAAGGCTGCGGCGCGCGCCTGCGCGATCAACATCCTCGCCCAGATCCAGGCTGCCACGGGCGATCTCGAAAAGATCGCGCGCCTCGTGAAGATCACCGTGTTCGTCGCCTCGTCGCCTGACTTTACCGAGCAGCACCTTGTCGCCAACGGTGCTTCCGATTTCCTGGCCGAGGTGCTCGGCGAGCGGGGCAAGCATGCCCGTTCGGCTGTTGGCGTTGCGGTCCTTCCGCTCAACGCCCCGGTCGAGATCGAGGCGATCGTCGAGCTCAAGTAACAGTACCCCGCCCAGACGGACATCAGGACATGACCGACATCTCGTGGCTGACGCAGAGGCCGATTGCCCATCGCGGCTATCATGACATGAACAAGACCCGCTGGGAGAACACCCTCTCGGCGGCGCGCGCAGCAATCGAGCGCAATTATGCGATCGAGTGCGACGTCCACCTCTCGTCCGACGGGGTGCCGGTCGTGTTCCACGACTCGGAACTCGAGCGCCTGACCGGCCAGAAGGGCTTCATCTACGAAAAGACGGCTGCCGAGATGGCGGCGATGAAGATCGGTGGCACCAACGACCATGCGCCGACGCTGCGCGAGCTACTCGATGTCATCGACGGCCGCGTGCCGCTGGTGATCGAGCTCAAGGGCATCGAGGGCAAGGACAACGGCCTCGTGAAGGCCGTGGCTTCCGTCCTCTCCGGCTACAAGGGCCAGGCGGCGATCATGTCGTTCGACCACTGGCTGGTCCGCCGCTTCGCCGAAGACGCGCCTGGCATTCCGGGCGGCCTGACGGCCGAGGGCAAGGGCATCCGCGACCTCGAACTCCACTTCTCGATGCTGGCGCATCCGATCTCGTTCGTCTCGTTCAGCGTCTCCGATCTGCCCAACCCGTTCATCTGCTTCGTGCGTGAAAAGCTTGCCATGCCGGTCATCACCTGGACGGTTCGGGACCAGCAGGCGCGCGACACGACCGCCAGGTACGCGGATCAGGTCACCTTCGAGGGTTACGAGGCCTAGGCCGCACTTGCATCGCTCCTTGAGGCGCGTATCTATGCGTTATGGCCACGAGCGAGCGCAGTGTTTCAGAAGGAAGTGCCGGCGACTTCGTCCTGCGTGCGGTCACGGGGATGCACGACTTCCGGCCGGAAGAGTGGAATCTACTCTCCGGCACTTCTTCTACCAGTGCAATTTCGCTCTATAACCCGTTCATTTCGTATGACTTTCTGAGAGTTGTCGAAGAAAGCGGTTGCGCGACGGCACGAACTGGCTGGGCCCCTCGGCACCTGCGGCTCGAAGCGCCTGACGGAACGCTAGTGGGGGGAGTGCCCTGCTATGCCAAGAGCCACAGCCAGGGCGAGTACGTCTTCGACCACGGCTGGGCCGATGCCTTCGAGCGTGCCGGCGGCAACTATTATCCGAAGCTGCAGGTATCTGTTCCCTTCACCCCGGCAACCGGCCCTCGCCTGCTGGTCCGCGAGGGGTTCGACGGAAATGCTGTTCGGGCCGCGCTCGCCAACGGCCTCAAGGCGCTGAACGACACGCTCGGCACCTCGTCGGTCCACGTCACCTTCGCCCAGGGCGACGACATCGACGCGCTTACTGAGGCAGGCTTCCTCCATCGCATCGACCAGCAGTTTCACTTCTTCAACGAAGGGTTCGATTGCTACGATGATTTCCTCGCCACACTTGCTTCTCGCAAGCGCAAGGCGCTGAAGCGCGAGCGCCGCGAGGCAGTGAGTTCCGGCATTACCATCGAGTGGCTTACGGGGAGCGACCTCACCGAAGCGGTGTGGGACGATTTCTTCGCCTTCTACATGGACACCGGCAGCCGCAAGTGGGGCCGGCCTTACCTAAACCGGCAGTTCTTCTCGCTGATCGGCGAGCGGATGGCGGACGACATCCTGCTCGTCATGGCCCGCCGCAATGGCCGCTACATTGCCGGCGCCATCAACTTCATTGGCTCGGACACACTGTACGGCCGCAACTGGGGCTGCATCGAGGACCATCCATTCCTACACTTCGAGGTCTGCTACCATCAGGCGATCGAGTTCGCGATTTCGCGAAAACTGCGCGTCGTGGAGGCCGGCGCGCAGGGCCAACACAAACTCGCGCGCGGCTACCGGCCGGTGACGACCCATTCGGCGCACTACATCGCCCATCCCGGCTTCCGCCGCGCGGTCGCGGACTATCTCGAGCAGGAACGGCGAGAGGTGGAACAGGTGGGCGAGTGGCTGGAGGACGCAACGCCGTTCCGCAAGGACCCGGAAGCCGCATCCTGACAGTTGACCGGGCGCGCCAATATCCTATTCCCCTGATAACAGACCAACTGAGCGAACCAGAGGCTTCGATGACGACACCTGCCTACGATCCGACCAACGTCTTTGCCAAGATCCTGCGCGGCGAACTACCCTCCCACAAGGTTTACGAGGACGACGACACCGTTGCCATCATGGACATCATGCCGCGCGGCGACGGCCACTGCCTCGTGCTGCCGAAGCAGCCCGCCCGCAGCATACTTGACGTCGAGGAAGCCAGCCTCGCCGCCGTTGCGAGGACCACACAGAAGCTCGCGCGTGCCGTCAAAAAGGCATTCTCTGCTGATGGCGTGACGGTCCAGCAGTTCAACGAGAGCGCCGGCGGTCAGGTGGTGTTCCACCTTCATGTTCACGTCATTCCGCGCTTTGAGGGCGTCGCGCTGAAGCCACACACCGGACAGATGGAAGACCAGGGCGTGCTGGCGGCAAATGCCGAGAAGATCCGCGCGGCGCTCGCCGAGTAACGGCTAGGCTTCGAAGCCGATCAGGTAGAGGCCGCCGATCAGCACGGCCTCCGCCACCATGATCCCCACGATCACCAGTTTGCCGAATCTCAGGTAAGCAGCAAAACCCACCAGCACCGAGACAAGCCGCAACAAGAGCGGCGCGGCAGCCAGAGCTCCCGAGGGAAACACGATAAGGTTGCCGATGACGGCGGCCACCAGTGCCGTTGCCAGAGCGCGCACGAAGACGAGCGCCTCCGAATCGTCCCTGATCCGCCCGCCGAGATAGACGCCGAGAAAGCGCCAGATGTCGGTCGCAAGCGAGCCGGCGATCAGGATGAACAGGTAGGGCCACCACCAGTTTTCGAATGCGGTGAAGGTCATCAGGCGCCCTGCCCCTTGCGCAACCTGTACAGGACGTAGGCGCCGATTCCGCCGATGAACCCGGCAGCCATCAGGTCGCCCCCCGGCATGCAAACATGGAAGACGGGTCCAAGTACGATCCCGAAGGTCATTGCGTAGTGGCTCGCAGCTTCGCGCGCCGATCCCCAGAGCGAGGTCAGGAAATAGATCGGCGTCAAAAGCAGCAACGCGGCTGACAGGATCGGCGGCAAGCTGCCGGCGACGGCATAGACCAACGCGACGACCACCATGTTGCCAAGGACAAGCGATCCGCCAAGGCCCGCGTACCAGGAGGTGCGCATCTCGCGCGGGACCTCGCGCACCTTTTCCATCGCGATGACCCAAGAAGTCACGGCGACGAAGTGCGACAACAGGTAGAGCACGATTGGCCGGCCGCCCTCGCTGCGCAGTTCTGGCATCAGAGCCACAACCATTGGGGTCAGGCGCACCGACGAAAGGCTGACGGCAAGCGCCGCCGCAGGCAGCGACGCGCCCGACATGATGGCACCGATCAGCACCACCTTGGCAGGCAGCGCCCAGACGAGGCCGGTCATGAACACGGCCTGCGGCAGGGTGATGCCCGCCTCGCGGGCGAGGCCCGCAAAGCCGACAAACGCGCTGATGAGGATAAGGCCGGGAATCGATACCGCCGACGCCACGCCCCGGAAGAACCAGCGGGTGCGCGTCGAGTGCTTGTCCGGAGAGGCGGAGGCGGCGGGTTTCATCAATCGGCAGATAGCATGGCGCGGCGGTACCTGCGATACCTCAACCCTTGTGCCAGATTTATGAGGACTGCCTGCCCGGTCAGGTGGTCACGCCCAGCTCGACCAAGCGCTCGACGCAGCTTTCCTCCGCGTTGTCGAGCTCTGCGAGAGTCTCCTCAAGGTCTCGCCGCTTCTGGCGCAGTTCCTCGCGCTTTTCCTCGATCTTGCGGATCATCAGCTTGAGCTGACCCACCTCGCCCGGTGGCTCCTTGTACATCTGGATAATCTCGCGGATCTCCGCGATCGAGAATCCGAGGCGCTTCCCGCGAAGGATCTGACGAATCAGATGACGGTCGGAGGGACGAAACAGGCGGGTCCGTCCGCGTCTGATCGGCGAAATGAGTCCCTCGTCCTCATAGAAGCGAAGGGTCCGCGTCGACACGTCGAATTCGCGTGTCAGCTCGGTGATGGTGTAATATTCACGCATTTCGCTTGTCCTGCCGCTCGCTCATGTTTGCCACGGCACTTACGTAAAAGTCAAACTCCCCTCTTGGAGGAGTGCACCTAGAGGAGACCGAACCACCAGGTCGCAAGGCCGAGGAAGGCGAAGAAGCCGACGACGTCAGTAATGGTGGTCACGAAAACAGCCGACGAAACAGCAGGGTCCGCTCCCGCCTTGTCGAGCAACAGAGGCACGAGAATGCCGGCCAGCGCGGCGACCAGAAGGTTGATCACCATCGCAACGGCGATGATGCCGCCAAGGTTGAGATCAGAGAACCAGAAGCCGGCGACAATACCGATCAGCGTTGCGAAGAGGATGCCGTTGATTAGCCCCACCCCGATCTCGCGGCGGATGATTCGGCCGGCGTTGTAAATGTCGAGGTCCTTGGTGGCGAGCGCACGCACCGTGACCGTCATGGTCTGCGAACCGGCATTGCCGCCCATGCCAGCCACGATCGGCATCAGTACCGCGAGCGCCACGATCTGCTGGATCGTTCCATCGAACAGGCCGATAACGGATGCCGCCAGAAAGGCCATGACGAGATTAACCATCAGCCAGGGAATGCGTGAGCGCGAGGTCGCCAGTACCGAGTCCGACAGCTCTTCATCGCCGACGCCGCCGAGGCGCATCAGGTCTTCCTCGGCCTCTTCCTGGATGACGTCGACGACGTCATCGATGGTCAGTACGCCGACGAGGCGGTCGTTCTCGTCGACGACGGCGGCCGAGAGAAGATCGTACTGCTCGAATTCGTGCGCCGCCTCTTCCTGGTCCATGGTGGCCGGGATGGCATGGCGCGTCTCGTGCATGATCTCCTCGATCTTCACCGCGCGCTTGGTGCGCAGGATGCGATCGAGATCGACTGTCCCGAGCAGGCGGAAGGTCGGGTCGATGACAAAAATCTGGCTGAACGATTCCGGCAGATTGCTGTCCTCGCGCATGTAGTCGATCGTCTGGCCGACCGTCCAGAACGGCGGCACGGCGACAAATTCGGTCTGCATGCGGCGGCCGGCCGAATCTTCCGGATAGTCCAGCGACCGGCGCAGCCTGATCCGTTCGGTGAACGGCAGCTGCGCGAGAATCTCGTCCTGGTCTTCCTGGTCGAGGTCCTCAAGGATGTAGACCGCGTCGTCCGAATCCAGTTCCTGGACGGCCTGGGCGATCTGCTCGTTCGGCAGGTTCTCGACGATGTCGAGACGAATGGCCTCGTCGACCTCGGTCAGCGCCGAGAAGTCGAAGTCCGCGCCCATGAGCTCGACGAGCGCGAGGCGCTGGTCTGGCGAAAGCGTCTCGAGAAGGTCGCCGACCTCCGACTGGTGAAGCTCGCCGACGTTCTGTTTGAGCGTCTCGGTGTCGCCCTCGGCGATTGCCGTCGTCACCCGGTTGAGGAATTCGGGCCGCAGCACGCCGGAGTCGTCGTAGATCCCGCCCTCCATGACGGAATCGCGGACTTCGAATTCAGGAGGCCGGTCTTGCGGATTTTCCAAAAGCGCCTCCCGCCTTTCAGTTCGTGACTATGCCGTTTAACCCGGAGCGGAGCCGTGCGGAACCCATCTGCCTTATCTCTCCAAAGGTTAGCAAGATGATGTTGCAGGCCAGCCACGAGCAACGCGCCGGCTCCCGCGAGGTTTCAGTTCACATGATCGGGAAGCACCGCGCGGCTGCTCCGGTTTGCCTTGGCTGCTCTCCGGAATCAGTCTAGCTCCTTTTCCGCAACACACTCACTGAGGAGGGGCATGAATGTTCAGCCACATCGTGGTCGGCGCGAACGATATTGAGGCTTCTAAGGCCTTTTATGACGCAATTTTCCTTGCCGCCGGCGGCGAGGCCGGACAGATCGATCCGAAGGGCCGTGTCGTCTATTCCAAAGACGGCATGCGCTTCCTGGTGACCAAGCCGATCAACGGCGAGCCGGCTACCCACGCCAATGGCGGCMCCATCGGCTTCAAGATGGCGAGCCCGGAACTGGTCGAAGCCTGGCACGCGGCGGGCGTCGCCAACGGCGGCACCACCTGCGAAAACCCTCCCGGCGTGCGCCAGGTCGGGCCGCGCAAGCTCTTTCTCGCCTATCTGCGCGATCCAATCGGCAACAAGCTCTGCGCCGGCGCGCCGGCGGCGGACTAAGGATTTTACTGGCGGCGGGCTTCGGCCCGCCGTTTTGCTTTTTGCCGTTCTTCGCGGTGCCGGGGCGCGACTCGCCCTTTGCCGCTGGTTATAAAGAACCGGGGAATGCAGCGAGCGGGAGGATGATCGATGCCGCCTGGCATGGTGAGGAAATTCATTCGAGGTACGGTCACAGGACTGGTTGCGTTGGCCGCCCTGCCCGCCACGTCCGGGGCACAATCCATCATCCAGTCCGCTCCGAGGGGCGATGTGCTGATCGAGCAATACATCGCCGAAATCGGCCCGCGCGATCTGGTCAACTCGAGTGGCGCCCGGCTCAGCCAGCCATGGCAGGTACTGCGCCAGGACCGCGCCAACTATCACCGGTTTCGGATCCGCGATCGGCTGGATGAGGGCGACAGCTTCTTTCACGACGCCAACAACCGCGCTGCCTTCGAAAGCATGCTGCGATCTGGCTCAATTTCGCGTCAGGCCGCGCGCGATGTGATGCGTGGCGGCGCCGTCGTTCTGGTCGAGATTTATGGGCGCGGCGGCGTCGGGCGCTCGGTTGTGGTCACAGTCGCGCGATAGCCGCCGCCAACCACCGAGTGCTCACCAGCCAAATAATATCAATGGCTACCTACCGTCCGCGGCTCCCGCCTGAAATAGGTCTTCCGGAACGCCGCTAAAATCGGCAGCTCCAGAAAGCGGAAGCTTAGATGTGCAACAATTCCGACCGTGAATACTGCAACAATCCAGAACACCAGGGCGCCTAAGACACCATGATTGAAACCAGTCGTTGCCGCAAACCAAATGCGACCCACAAAAGAAAGCACTAGAGCATCTTTTATGAACACAGAGTCGGTTTGAGGATTCACGGGATCAGTTTAGTCTGATTCACTGCTCTTGGTGATTTGCCAGGAGGGTGGTGATGACGAGGAGCTTGAGCGGGGACCTTCGCGGTCGAGTTATTGCGGCGATTGAAGA